>JBCCWF010000489.1:0-5141 GCA_039194035.1 Cyanobacteria bacterium P01_E01_bin.6
AAAACTCACCTATTTTGCGTATTTTGGTGGTTGTCTCCCACCAGAAGCGAGGAGCAACCACGTAATTTAGATAGCTAACAGCTTACTCAGTTGAACAGAAATGTCAGTTCCAGAAAGCCCGACGAGGCTTCTCAAAGGGAATCCCCATTGTCTTATGAAAATCCTCTTGCACCTTGTATGTCAGGCGCTTGGAAACTTGCCGCACAATCTGATGAAGCAGGCGATCGCCCGTTGCTTGAACGAGCGAATGAGGCAGCGCATGAATAAATCGAGGAAAATGAATCGTTACCTTCAAATCCAATTCCCACTCGACAGTGGTAAATGTCTTCGACGATGAACCCGTGTCACGGCAAGAATCGATATCCTTTTCAGAAAGGTGTAGAGACGCCCGAAAATCGACGTCATAACCCGGCGGAGTGTAGTCCGGAATGGAAATAGTGCGAATTCGATAAACGCCTTCGTCTTGAGGCAACAAGTCAAGTCCAATCTTCGGTTCAATTTCATACCCAAAAGACTTGAACCGACCAATGGTTAGGGCATATCCATTATCGCCGAGCGGATCGGCTGCCATGGGATGCGCGCATCGGCGAAACCATTCATGGTGCTCATCCAAATACTGCGCAACAGTTTCCGGGCTCGCATACATCTCCATGCAGTTCTCAAAGCATCCATGAAATACAGATGCCGTTGCTTCCGCTTTGACATGCTCGCTAGATGGTTGATCACACCCAGAATTGTTTTCAGGGGCACCCGCATCTCGCCCGATATCGAGAATGGGATCAGCGTTTCTATAAAACGAATGATTAATCGAATTTGCTTGCATACATACCCACTGAATATCTAGACGTTAAATATTTTTGACAACAGGCCTACACTGCCGTTTTCGTCGGGCTAACTCTGACGAAATATAGATTTCCAGTGAAATTAGCAAAGATAGCATCCGTCAGAAAGGACGGCTTCGACGTATCTTTTAACACCCGCTAAGCTCAGGATACTGGCAAAGCATCAGTGGACAACTACGCTTGATATACGGAAAAAGTAACAACCTTTGTGATCATAAAAGATATTTTATCCATTGATTCACGGAGCCATACTTGTGTTCCCGAACGTTACCAAACCCACATAAGTAGCTAGCCATCATTAAACGTACTCTTTCAAATCCTGTGCCGTCCGCTGCGCGGCGGCACAGGATTTAGGGTTTTGGTTTTAATGACGTCTAGGTACTTATCACCGATTTTAATCAGAGGAATGTTGATAGTCTACAAAGAGAATCATCGGTATTCCACATTCCATACATGTTATTAAATCCAAGCTTATCAAGATCTTCAATCGATTTGGGTTACAGCCGATAAAGTGTCCCATTCATCGTGAAAACTTTAGAAACCTCTTTAAAATCTACTCACCTCCCACTATGGCCTCTATCTCCTTGCGCTGTCTCCTTTATTGAGGATTTTGAATCTATCAAAAGGAAAACATCAGACTCAGAGATGTCATAAGATCATCAACGATGTACTCTATCGAAGATTATGAAAGCATTTGTAGCTGGTGCTACAGGACAAACTGGATGTCGTATCGTTCAAGAACTTGTCAAAAAAGGAATCCATACACGAGCACTTGTGCGAGATATGGAGAAAGGGCGACAACTATTACCTCAGGAGGTTGAACTTGTCCAAGGAGATGTCTTGTCTCCGGATAGCCTAAGGGAGGCGATCGCCGACTGTGATGTCCTCTTGTGTGCAACGGGCGCACAGCCCAGTTTTGACCCTACGGGGCCATACAAAGTAGATTATGAAGGCACAACTAACTTAGTCGATGTTGCCAGAGAGAAAAACATTCAGCAGTTTGTATTTGTGTCCTCGCTCTGTGTCTCCAAATTGTTTCATCCATTAAATCTTTTTTGGCTCGTGCTGTTTTGGAAGAAAAAGGCCGAAGCCTACCTCGAAAGAAGCGGTGTTCCCTATACAATCGTCCGACCGGGTGGCCTCAAAAATGAGGAGAATGACAATGCCCTTAAAATGACAAAAGCAGATACCCTCTTTGAAGGCAGCATTCCCCGGACAAAAGTTGCTCAGGTGTGTGTTGAAGCCTTGTTTCAGTCTCAGGCACGCAACAAGATTGTAGAAATCATCGCTCCAGAAGAAGCCCAAGAGAGCTCTCTTGCTGATCTATTCGCTCACGTTCAGTAAGGCATTAACGAACTAGTGCGGATAGTGCTCAGTTCGTTAATCCAGTGATAAAAATGAGCTTCTATATTGTATTCAACTTCTACAGACGGAAAACATCCCATCAGGGACATAAGGCGTGAATAACACTACTTGGCAACGTTTACAGAAGAGTGAGGGTTTGAGGCCCCAAACCCTACTTCCTTCGTTGCAATTTTGAGACGTTTGCCAAGTCATGTGAATCCTATTTGTCAGCACATGACTGGAGGTTCGTGAGGATAAGCAGATTTTTGTGGAGGTGTGTCGCGCTTCTGCAAAACTGTTTTCATTCTGTTGCGGCTAATCCTATCAAATCATTGCCCAGTTCGAGATGGATGATCTGTGAAGATGATCTGTGAACTCGTTGTCGTAAAAGACCTTGGCACACTATCTCGTGTGCTATAAGAGACTATCCAGCTTGCAGAAACCTGAACGGAGTACGTGTGTCTATATCGCCTAACAGCATTCACAGCCGAGCTACCAGAAAATCTCAAAGAGAAGCATCACGTCGTTTGAATTGGATTTTCTTTTGGTTGGGCTTGTGTGCTGTCCTATTTTTTATTCGGTTTGCGTTTATCTCTCAGAAACGTTACACCAACGTACTTCCTTCTTGGGCTTATGATCCACCGCCTCTGGTGATGGAAGGAGGCGATCCCTATGTTCGTGCGCTAATGCGAACGATTTCTGCCAGTGAGGCCAATTATGTGCAACCCTACGCAGTGCTGTATGGCGGAGTAAGAATCAATGATTTGAGCGAACATCCCAATCGATGCCTGCTGATTACGACGGGACCAAATAAAGGGGACTGTACGACAGCGGCTGGCCGCTACCAGTTTCTAACCAATACCTGGTTAGAAAAGGCTGAAAAATACCATCCCGAGCGATCGCTCCTTTGGATTCGGAATCAATATCAATTTTACCCAGAATTTCAAGACGAAGTCGTCTATCACTGGCTCACTGATGTCAATGCATGGAATATGGATGTGGCTGAGCATTTACAGCAGGGTGACCTTGACCAAGTGCTAAGACGCCTATCTGGTACGTGGACAAGCTTAGGATATGGCCTGGAAAGCAACACTGTTAGCTCTAGCCTACCCCGCATTTATGAAAAAATGCTGAAAGATGAATTGGCGATCGCCAATTCGCCCTAACGCTTGACCGTCCTCTCAGTACTGTCCTCTCAGTGTTGATGCTGTAGACGTTGATGTTGTAATAGGAGTCATCTTCCTTTCAAGCAGTTACTCCACAGAACGAATCACAACTCCAGTCGGCAACCCATCAATGCTAGTTCTATTCTTTTCATGACGATAGCGATTTAGACCATCTTCCCCTTTTTTGTCTGCCCACTCAATAAGGGTATCTCGCTGTCCCTGGAACTCAAACAACGGCACTCCGAAACCACAAGACGTTTGAACAGAATCGAGCATCAGTCGAATGATCTGCCGTTGACCAGGTTGACCAGAGAAAAGAGGCGATAGAGCTTCCCACTGTGGATGTTCAACATCAATTACTTCTCCACGCCCATACAGACGAAGGATTTGAGGGCGATCAGAAAAACTACAAAACATAATTGTCATGCGCCCATTTTCGCGGAGATGAGCTGCTGATTCATTGCCACTGCCCGTTAAATCTAAATACGCAACCGTATAGTTATCAATACACCGAAACGTATCAGTCCCCTTCGGAGAAAGATTAATACGCCCTTGTGTAGGAGCTGTTGCTGTAAAAAAAAGCTGCTGTTCTTCGATAAATGATCGCAACGCATCATCAAGCTGCTGATAAAACTTTGCCATCGCTATTTCTCCTCAATCAATGCAGCATTTTTATATCGCTGTCAGTACATCAGTCAAGAATCAAATAGGAACATTCATTAACAGCCTCTCGACCATAAGCTGTTAGCTACTTAGTTGTCCCCACGCATCCGGCGGGAGACAACTACACAACTTAGCAAACTTCTCAGATTCACTTCTTCGTAAACTTGCCAAGTCGTGGCAACTATCAAAACACGAAAAACTAGGTGAGTTTTAACTTAGCAATGCAAAGAAATAGGCAGGCAATAGAACCGGAAGATATTTTGTTGGGGTAACTACACCACCCCAACAAAATATCTTTGAATTTTTTAATTTTCATTCCTAAGGCAAAAATCGATCTAATGCCGCTTTCAACGCATCAATTTCATCATCAATATTGCCTTCAGCTGCGGCTCGCCCAACGCAATCTGTCAAATGCTCATCAAGAATTACCCGTGCAACGCGATTGAGCGCTCCACGAACTGCTGCAATTTGAACCAAGACATCTGGACAAGGGCGTCCCTCTTGAACCATTGATTTCACCCCGCGAATATGCCCTTCAATCCGTGATAGGCGATTCACAATCATGCGAAGGGATTCTTCGGAATGAACGTGAGCATGCTCATGGGGATGAACGTCTTGGTGAGAAGTCTCGGTTACCAGCGTCGATTGAGGATGCACATTCTTTTGAACGAAAGGCATCGCGCCGGAAGTCGGTGAAATATCTGACGTCGTCATAACGTGTTGTTGAGCAACCCAGTTTCTAAATATTCAATCATCCTAACGTAGCTGTTTAGTCTACGAACGACATCATGAGCTGCTCAACCAATTACTCAAGTCGAGATTTGTGTGTGCATCGTTTCATATCATTCATGAGCCATCACAACAGATCACACCGCTCCTTAAATATATTGAAATCCCTCTAAGGAAAAGGATTTGGAGCTTTATTAAAGATGGTCACAACTCATCAATTACGAACATATCGAGGAGCTTCCTAGCAAAAAACGAGGGCGATCGCTCTCGTTTATGATGCGCTCCTGCGGAACGTGATATGGCATCCAGTTTTTATCTTATTTTCAGGCTTGAGCACTCACGACACTGATAAGTACCTGGACGAAATTAAAACCAAAACCCCAAATCCTGTGCCGCC
>JBCCWF010000490.1:0-5139 GCA_039194035.1 Cyanobacteria bacterium P01_E01_bin.6
TAAATCGCTGCCTGGACCACCCCTGATGATGTCATCACTCAATCCACCAATCAGAGCATCGTTACCAGGACCGCCGATGAGCGTATCTACACCAACGCTGCCATTCAGGCGATCGTTGCCCGCCCCGCCATTAATGAGATCGTTTCCCGCGCCTCCATCCGCAAAATCGAAATTGGTTCCACCAAATAAAGTATCGTTACCATCGTTTCCAAATAGCTGGTTTATGCCCGCACCTCCGATGAGCCGATCGTCACTCGATCCCCCGAAAATAGTGTCGTTGCCAGTTTGGCCGAAAACAGTATCCGAGCCACCATCTCCAAACAGTTCATCTCCACCACCAGCTCCTCTAATGACATCGTCACCAAGCAAACCGCTAATAACTTCTCCTTGAGCTGAACCCGTAAGAGTATCGGCTCCCAAGGTGCCACTGAGATTTGGAACTTGACTGACGTCGTCATCAATGGTCACCGTGACCTCATTCGCAGACGGGTCAACAGTTACTCCCGCAGTAACTCCAGGAGCTTGATCGACTAAATTTGCCGGCACAGGAAGAACTTCCCACGTAATCACTTCGGGGCCTTCGTTCGTGCCATCATTAGCAACAGGAAGAGTGATACTAGCAGTAAAGGGACCGGAAGCCGGTAGTTCTCCATTAACCTGACCATCAACATTAATAATGATGTCGCTTTGACTGGCCTGTACGGGAATTCCGCTCAGACCAGTTACGGAACCAGCAAACAGGTTGAAATCAGAAAGAACATTCGGGACGCTGGAGCGAAGAACGAAAGATGTACCAACAGTCTGGTCAGGAGCCTCTTGAAACGTGAAGGTGAGTATGTACGAGTTGCCTTCAATTATGGTGTCGGTGTTTTGACGGATGCTGAGGTCGAGGAAGTGTCCGGAGTAGTGCTGTTGTAGATGCTCGGAGAACACAATATCGGAAGTAACATCTCCGATACGTACATCTAGCAGCCAGTTTGCGCCCTCAGGGGTGTTACCCACAAGCTTGGAGGATGCAGCAACGTTGGCACCAGTTAACCGATGTAGTTGCTGGATGAACAGCTCCCCCATCCCCTCTGCAGCAACTTGGCAGCCATATAGAAATAGGTCAGCATCTTGCAGGCTGTCGCCCCAGCTTTTGAGTCGATCCAGATATAAATCCAGTGTGTTCAGATTCAGCTGGGCATTTCCCAAGTGCAAATGTCCTGAAGCACCGTGAGAGACCAGATGGAGACTGGAGACACTGGGTACAGACTTTAAGAACTCAGTAATCTGGATGATGCCGTCACGATCTTTGTCGAGCAACAGAACGCTAGAGCTTGCTTGAACGTCGGCAACGATAGAAGAAAGCTCGCTAACACGGGAGTCGATAACGACCAATTGACGAGCCGTTCTGCTACGAACACGACCCCGACTTACAGCGGGAAAAGTCGAGACGGAAGACAATGTTTCTCTCCTTAACTTTGAGGATTGACCGCTGGAAAGCAACTCATTCAGTCCTGGCGATTGCCCTGAGAAGGTGACATGTAAATCCAACCCGCAACCGCGACCGGAAAGTAATAAGCGGCTTTTCAGAATGGATAAATTAGATGTAGATGCCGCTGCACTCAAAAGCGAAAGACTTATCTACGCTAAGTAAGGGCATTCAAACTCACCATGAAAAGCTATTTTGTGCCTATTTACAGTTGAATTTGAGTAGCATCGTGCATTGATAAAGTTTCCAGCTAACGAGGGAAATAAATGGGAGAGCGGTTGAAGAGCTGAGGCAATATGGATGAACGATTCACCAAATCTGTTGCCCAAAGCTGTAACTCAACCAAGAGCCACACCCAATCATCTAAAAACGAGAAAGCCTCACAGATTCAGACTTTATCTTAACTCGCGCTGTTGAGAACGAATTTCAATAAGCCATATCGGTAATTATACCACCACAAAATTGTTTCTGCAACAAATTAGCTATTTATACGGATGCAATTGCAGGTTGTGCGGCTTTGCCACATTAACTAAGCGAAAAAGCAATAAGCCAGGAACTCCCCCCTAATCAAGCTGCTGCAGATACAAGGGCGATCTGGTTCCAGGTTTGGACGCGCGATCGCATGGTCTGTAGGTAGGTGCTCACCGACATCAAATGTCTTCGTGGGCAGAAGTGAATTCTGATGGGTTCAAAGGCTGACAGAAACCTCTGGTTGTGCCCCATCGATTTGAATCGCTTCATGTGGTGCTCTCGATATCCGGTGGGTTGGTGGTAGGCTTCTGCCCGATTCTTCAATCCCTTATGTCGTCTATGTTCCACACAAAAAAGACCAATTGTTAGCTTTTTGTTTTGAACGACTGTCTTCTGGCACCGGTAAGAAACGAGCTATCGTTGCTGTCGCTCGAAAGCTAATTGGTCGCATTCGAGCAGCCTTTCGAAAGGGGGAGTTGTACCGCGTCGGATATCAAGCGTGAACGCTTGGGAGCCAATGGATTAGCAGTTACTAGGGAAGAGCTGAACTGAAAGAGGAGGAAAGGGTCGCGTCGTTACGACGGCAACTACGGGTGATTGATTATTGAGGGGCTCATTCTCTCTCTTTGGTCAGAGTCGTTCAGGAGTTGGAAGCTCATGAAGTCTTGTTGACTTTCACACCCTGTTCTTGACCGATCCACATGGTTGACAAAGCCTCTCAAAGAGTGCTGCCTCCCATCCTTTTCGTCAATTCCTACCACTTCTTCAACAGCAAAAGCCTCTGCAATGCATAGGCTTTTGTCGAACTCTTCTGACATTTTGTAAGCCAGCCAGGTCGATACATCAAGTACCACCTCACTGCCATGATGACGATCGATGGAGGAAAATTACGACATTGGAGCGGAGTATCGGCGGAAATCAGGTCGCTACTCAAGGGAAGCGCAGGAGCTTAGACTGCCATCGACCATTAGATACTCCGAATTTTGCAACAGAACCCCTCTACCAGCTTTTTGGGATTGCTGTGTAAAAATCTAGGAACTGCAACAAGTTCTTATCACTATTCACTTCGTTGCAGTCATGATGAGTTGTCAAGGTTAAGTAAGTGAGCGTATTTTTGTTTTCGTCTTCGAACTGCAAAATCTTGCTGTTCCGTATGGATACAAAACAGTTGAAGTGATAACAACAAGCAGTCATTCGTGGTCAACGCCGTGGCGATGCCACCCTTTTCTCATTCGTTCAAACCTTGCACCTTAAACAACACAACGTGGATAGTTGAACTTCAACTACGCACAGCAAAAATTCCCAGGGTTACAAGGCTCAATAAGCTGTCAACACTTCTCGTGGTGAACCAGCTCAAACATCTAGCGACTGATTCATAAGCACTCGCCTCCCATCGCGAGCTGATAAAGGGCTCCCTGTCGGAATGCTGAATGGATACGCCCGATCAATTTCCTGGCTATTGCGACAATTGCTCTCTTTTTGCCCCGTCTTGGGTAGAGCTGCTCGAAGTAGGAGTTCAAAGCCAAATCTTTCCGGATCGCTCGCCAAGCGGCTTCACACAAAATCCATCTCACTCGGCTATTCCCTTGTCGAGTGATGTGTCCCTTACGAATGGAGTCTCCACTTGAATGCTCTCTCGGAGTTAATCCCATGTAGCTAAACAGCTGCCGTTCATTACGAAACTGGCTCATGTCACCCAATTCGTTCGATAACCCCCTTGCTCCTAAAGGACCGCTCCCCGGTACTGAACGATAGGTAGCTTCATTGGGGTCACTTTTAGCCTGGTGCTCTAACTCCTTATCTAATTTCTTGATTTGTTCCTCCAGAGTTTTCCAGATTTGCCAATAGGCTTCCATCATCAGGCGAAACTCCTCTGAAGGCGAACGCTCCAGCATTTCTTTCATCAATGTCTGGCTCATGCGCCGTTGGTCAGTCGCATCGAGTAATCCCCACTGATGGCATTTCATGCGCAACTTATTCTTGAGAGCTATGCGCTCCTCCACCAATTGCTGACGGGTGCGGGTCACCAGCCGCTTTGACTCTTGCTTCCGACTGGGACCCGAATACCTTTGAGCCGTCCAGCCGCTAGTTGAGTGGCAAGTTTGAGGGCATCTCGCTTGTCCGTCTTCACCCGATTGTGCACCGTCGTCTCGATGCTCGATGCATTGACTACAATGCTCTCAATCTCAGCACTCTCGAGCTCTCGATGGAGCACAAACCCTGAGAAGCCTGCTTCGTAAACAGTCTTGAGATTGGCCCCTGGGAAATATCTTTTCAATTGACTGGCTAGTTGTGCTGGGACGGCTGGGGTACGCCACTTTTTTAGAAGCTCCCCCTCCAAGACCACGGCCACTGAGTAGGTTCGCTTGTGAACGTCTACGCCAATGAAAAGGTCTTGGCCAGAGTATGGGTAATGGTTAGATGAGTGGGTCATAGCAATCTCCGTAGGGAGACCGCTCGTAGTCTCTCCAATTCTCTTGAAATTTGCTTAGAGACCTACTGCTCGCAACTCATCATAGAGACAACACTACCGAGAAAACAACTAAAAAGGCTGCGGAGAAAAGCGTACGAGAGTTTCTAATATTTGCCAGCATCTCCGAGGAGAGTCAAGCATGATTCGCACCATTGACTACAAAGGCTATCTTGCGGAAGTCACTATTGATGAAGAGTCTGGCTTGCTCTTTGCTCAGATGATCGGCATGCGTGATGGAGTTACGGCACAAGCAGAGACCTATGCTCAACTCAAACAGGAATTTGCTGCTTCCATTGATGACTATCTCGAATGGTGCGCTGAACTCGGAGACACTCCTGAAAAACCATACTCTGGCAAATTTCAACTCTGGACAAGCCTGAAGTCCATTGGAATGCAGTGATAGCAGCGAAGAAAGAAGGGAAAACCTGAATGCCTTCGTTAACGAAGCGTTGATCGACAAAGTGAAAAAGGTTTTACCTCTGTAAGCAAGCAAGACGCAAGCTCCGAACAACTCAAAACTATCTGCACGATCCAGACCCCCTACAAAACCGCCTCCATACTCCCAAAGGGCAGCCAAGATCAAATCTGCTTATTCCCATAAGGGCGTTGCACATTCAGAGGATGAAACTACAACGTTAGAAAAATCTCCAATGAATACAAGCATTGATGACAACCACTTTGGAGCACCTTCAAGGATTTCTGCTCTATCGGATAGAAGCCA
>JBCCWF010000491.1:0-5133 GCA_039194035.1 Cyanobacteria bacterium P01_E01_bin.6
GGAACGTTCAAGGAGTGCTTATCAAGAGCGCCTCAGTCGGATATGGACTTTATGGGCTTGCAAACGATTCCAGATTTCGAGTTTGTTCAGGAAGCGCTGTTGCTGACTGGTTCTTCTTGTATTTTTACTAGTGATTCGGGAGTTGAAAGTGCCTTGGCTTAGACGACCTTTTTGATCGGGTAGTCCTAGCCACGTAAGGATGCGTTGTAGTGGTGTACGAACATCCAGATAGCTCCGATATGATTCTCAAGCTTTTTAGAAAAGGATAGGGTCTTGCATACCACGCGTGAAACTCGCTGGCACATCGTGCAATTGAAGTGCTCGATATAACTGGTTTTGCCAGTTTCTTTGCCCACACCTTTGTAGCGTTTTTGGGGAAAGACAAGCGCATAAGCATCCCAAAAATCGGTGTAAGCTACCGCGCATTGACGGTAGCACCCTGGCAACGAATTCCAAAGAGCCTGGGGCCCCCTGCCTAGAGCGATCGCCCACATGAACTCCAACAATCTCACGACTGTTAACATCCAGAGCAAGCCAAATCCACTGTTTGTTGCCTTTATTTCCTACAAACGACCACATTTCATCGCATTGAATCGTCAACTGTCCTTTTTTTGGGACGACACATTCACCTGTTGGGGAACCACTTCATACTGGCAGTTGACGTAATCCTGCAACCAGCTTTCGGACACGTCGGAAGCCCTGGCGATACCGGCCAGAGGTATTTTTTCGAGCAAGAGCTTATCAATTAAGTCTTTGGTCGATTGGACGATCCGTTTATTCTGTGGTTCTTCAACAAACTGGCGGTTACAAGCTTTGCACTTGAAATTCAGTTTGCCGTTATGGATACGACCATTCTTGACAATCTCCTCGGAGCCACAGCTTGGGCAAATTGGATTCAACATGGCTGGCTCACGATTGCTCACTCATGTTCATCCTTACATTCGGTGGACTACCTCTATATGTTCTATATGGAGATCTTAGTCCTTACAGAATCTATTCAGTCTGCTAGACGGTTACGAAAATACAACATCAAGTAGAAAACCAAGTATTCCACGCGGATGCCATTTAGTGATGTGGAATACTTGGATAGCTAGGAAGGTAAATCAAGCAGTTCTGCTTCAAGTTTTCGTAGGAAGGCATTGCAAGAATGACTTGAGCCTCTATCCTAAAAGCAATATGATGCTTTTTCAGGCTATCAGTCTAGGATACTAAAATGTACTCAAAATGATAGTGCTAGATCATTTTCACTACCATGATTTGCTATCTTCGATGCTGCCTTTTGGATAGAGCGCAGCTTTTGATTATAACTTATACCTCTGTAAACTAAAGGCATAATTGAATAATCTAGATTGCTCTTTAAATCTAATTTATGAGGGGAATATTCAAATGGTATTCCAAGATAAATAAGCTTATCTCTGTTCTTTGCCTCTAGTTGCAGTCTACTTGGGACTTGGATAGGTGTCTCAAAAATGATTCCACGATATCTAAGTTGCATAGTACTTATCTTAGTTAATGAGGTTGGATGAATGGGTTTGAGCCTTTTCCAAATACCTCTGGAGTAATCATGGGAAGTATTTGGATCGTAATAAAATACTCATGAACTTCTCCATTTCCTGAGTCTTGGAAGAAAGAAATTGCCGGGAAATAGTTTGAACAAAGCTAACTTCATATTTCTATCGAATCATAGGGCATAAAAAATTTTGGTGGCTAAAGGTATACAATTTTTCATTGAGAAAACTACTCCATAATCCAGACTAATAAATAAGGTGGCAAGTATATATTGACACCCGTAGACTTTCAAGTCACATACAATTTCTGGTTTCAGAAAATTCTCTTTTCTAAATCTACCCTATACAAGATTCTTGCTCTCATTGTAGAGGCTGAACACTAAAAATTTCCCTGTAAAACGTCTTGAATCTGGATTCTACTTAAGTGGAAACTCAAGTATGACTATCGTCTGGCTGATATAACTGGTAGCTATGACTAAAGTCTAGGAGATTAACCCAGCAACATGACGAAAGTAGTAATCTATTGCTTCAAACTGGCATGACATGCGAACCGCGTACTTAAATGGATGGACTATGCTTTCGGCTCTTAAGATGAATACCCATCTGAAATTCCGACCTAACCCATTCCGCTTTATGCTCATTGCTGAGTGGATCATGCTCGCTAGTTGTGCTTCTCTTGCTGTAGTAGAAGCTTGGTTTGGCCATACTACCCCTGTTCAACATTTACTTATACTGATTGTGCTTGGCTTAATGGGTTTAATGTTGCCAAGTGGTTCATTAGCAATCAAAGTTCTCTACACTGCTCTAGGAATTGGTGCGATCTTTTACGGCACGGTACTGGGATATCTTCATATTTTACCGACACTGTATCTGATTGTTGTTATGCGTAGCTGCTTCCTATTTAAGCCTTTTGGGCGCTGGGTCGTAGCTGGTTTAATTCTTTTTCTTTTCTTGACAGTTCAAGTGGAATATTTTCAGCAATCTCTACCGGATATGCTCGAAGAGCAGCTTAACTTTGGTATGCACATTGTGGCAGAAACGCTCGTTTTTGGTCTGGGGATATTTCTTGTATTACAATTAACTGATAAATTCCTCTTAGAGTGTAGTATCAAGCAAGAACTCAACCGTACTAACGAGCAGCTACAATCATATGCCCTAAAGATTGAAGACATGGCAGCAGTTCAAGAGCGTAATCGCATAGCTCGTAATATTCATGATTCTCTTGGACATGTTCTAACCAGTCTCAACATCCAATTATCTACAGCCGTAAAGCTCTGGCCAGTTGATGTCACAAAAGCTCAGCCATTTTTAGAACAAGCTCAACAGTTAGGTATTGCCGCTATGAAGGAAGTTCGCCATTCCGTCAGTACCTTGCGTGAGGAGAATACCGATGAACAGCCTCTTGAAGCCAAACTTGATGATTTGATTGAAAGCTTTAGGGCAAGCACTGGCATCTCTGTTTATTCTGACCACAATGGCTGCCATCCATTGCCACCTTGTATAGCCAAGACTATTTTTCGACTTGCACAAGAAGCTCTTACCAATGTCAGCAAACACGCCCAAGCAGCTGACGTACACTTACACCTATGGGCTACCAAAAAGCTTGTTTGCCTATCGGTCACAGATAATGGAGTAGGCTTCGATCCAAACCTTGTCAAATTAGGGTTTGGGCTCCAAGGTATGCAGGAGCGTATAGCTGCTGTTAACGGGCGCTTCACTATAGAAACCAATACAGGAGCAGGTTGCAGCCTTGTATTTGAAATTCCTTTGGCAAGCAGTATTTCAAACTAATTTATTAGTAACGAATTTCCACGGTCTTCCAAAGGCTAACTTACCAGTTTATACTCATACAATCCCGACAGGCTAGCTATCGGCTAATCCAACTAATTCTTACGATCTAATTTGTATTTTCCACAACTTAATCATCACTGATACTGGTTTTCAGACTACTTTTCTCGCACCAAAAAATAAACTCTACCATCGAGAAATTCACTTCAAGTACCACTAGATTGATATGAATATACTATTCATTTTTATTTATCCGGTTATCCCTCGATGTGATTCAATGATTCATCAAATATTCGCCACGACTAATTAAGTGTACAGAAACCATTATGAAACGCCGAAAGATTCTTGGTTACGCAGCTACTGCAACAGGACTTGCCGTCGGAGCTGCAGCCTGCGGGGAAAACAGTACAACCCCTACATCGGCTCAATCCGATGCAGAGTCTCCAGCATTCCCGTCCATCACCTGGCGGATGGCTACCAGTTGGCCGCAATCTCTCGACACCATTTACGGTGGTGCGCAAACGGTTAGCGACAGAGTGAGCGAAATTACCGAAAGTCGGTTCACGATCGAGCCTTACGAAGCCGGTGAAATTGTTCCAGCATTAGAAGTTCTCGACGCAGTACAGGCGGGAACGGTAGAGTGCGGTCATACCGCCAGCTACTATTACGTCGGCAAAAATCCGGCCCTGGCATTCGGTACTGCCGTTCCCTTTGGCCTTAATGCTCAACAGCAGAACGCATGGTTTTACCACGGTGGTGGTCTGGAGGCCATGCATAAGTTGTATGCAGATTTCGGCGTCATTAACTTTCCAGCTGGGAATACCGGCGTTCAGATGGGGGGATGGTTCAAGCGGCAAGTGAACTCAGTAATGGATCTGCAGGGGCTGAAGATGCGTATCCCTGGTCTGGGAGGCGAGGTGATGGCGGCATTAGGGGTAAATGTGCAGGTGTTGCCAGGGGGAGAGATTTACCTAGCGTTAGATCGCAATGCGATCGATGCGGCTGAGTTTGTGGGTCCTTACGATGACGAAAAATTAGCGTTGCCGGATGCTGCTGATTTCTATTACTACCCAGGTTGGTGGGAACCCGGCCCTGCGCTGGAGATCCAGGTTAATTTACGCGCCTGGAACGAGCTGCCTCCCGAGTATCAAGAAGCGTTAAAGTCGGCGGCGTTTGAATCGAATTTAAGCATGTTGGCTAAGTACGACGCCCTCAACGGAGCCGCGCTCAAACGACTGATTGACAAAGGGGTACAGTTGACTCGCTACAGCGATGAGATCATGCTGGCGGCTCAGACAGCAGCATTTGAGATCTACGAGCAGAACGCTAGTCAAGACACCACGTTCAAGGAAGTGTACGACCAGTGGAAGACCTTCCGCGATGAAGTATACGGCTGGAACAGAATCAACGAGCTCAGCTTCTCCAGTTTCGTCAATAAAGGATAGTGGATGAATAATTTGCCTGCCCTGCCATCCTAGATCGATGGTAGCAGCGTAATAAATTCGCATTCATTATCAGCAAACACAATAAGGCCTAAATTGGGACTATCTTATTGCGATCAAGCATGCCAGAAACTTTATTCTTGAGTAGTAAGTTCTCAATGATTAGCCAGATTTCTTCATCTCAAATATAGACTTCAAATCTATTATGTTTCACCTAATTTTATCCTCTCTCAAATGGCTAATTTCCTACAGTCAATTAAATGTTTATTCGATCCAAAAGAAATCAAGGCTAATGTTGCGTTCTTTCTCGCTGCTACCCCGTTTTTAAGCCTAGTAGGCTTAATGATGAAAGCAGAAGTATTTCCATCACTTGCAGAAACCAGCCTCTCACAACA
>JBCCWF010000492.1:0-5130 GCA_039194035.1 Cyanobacteria bacterium P01_E01_bin.6
TGGTACTTTATTTGCAGATCCCTAAGCTCATTAATGTATAAGTACCTGGGTGTCATTTAACTCAACACCCAAAATTTTGTGCCGCCCACTGCGCAAGCGGCACAAAATTCGGAAGGGTTGTTTAGTGATGGCTAGTAGCTACTGAACGACATATAGCCGTTGATGGTGGAACACGTATGACTCTGGAACACGCAAGTAGATATGCTTTCCACCATTGCGTTTGATCCAGCTTCAGGATAAGGTAACAGGCGTTCTCCACACTGAACCTACTATCCTTTACAGAAGCACGTTCCCATGTCTCCTGCGCTTGATTCCTATTGGCTGACTGCAATTGATTTTTTGAAGGATCGCTTGCAAAACGATGCTGCTGTCTTAGCGCCCAAAGAGTTTAAGGAGCACATTCAACCCTGTCTATTCAGGAATTATCGAGCAAGCTTTCAAGGTGCTACCGCAGCCTCATTCAACCTTGTTGTGGTGCATAAGGGACTCATTGATCGCATCCAAGCATCATTGTTAGATGCGATTGACCAAACCTTTGTCCCGATTTTTGCGAATGAGGTGTTTGTCATCTTTTCTCGTTCGGATGACCCGAAAGCTGCTGAAGCAGCGCGAGGCTCCTCTCATTTGCAGGCTTATTGGGATATGCGTTCAAATGAGAGTTCTGTGCTCCTTAAAGGCAAGTCAACGCCGACCTCCCCTACAGCTTTATCCTCTGGGACACATCAGCATCGAGAACCGCTTGCGATCGAGGGATCGTCCCCCCCTTTCATTCGTGAATTTGTTCCAGATATTGATGTGCTTCTCTGTTCTTATCGAAAATGTGGTCGCACATGGCTTCGGTACATGTTGGCTTTTTACATTAATGAGCGATGCGGTTTTGGATATGAACCATCAATAACGACGATGGTGATGCTGGTGCCGCCTTTTGCCGTTAGTCATAAGGTACCCCTTGACATTATTCAGACTGAACGATATGCGGGGGAGTTTGGGTTGAGGGCGATCGCCGCATCTCATCAAACTTACAACAACCCCAATGCTCTGAAAAACCTTAAAGAGAAAGACGTTGTCTTCTTATTTCGGTCTGTGTGTGATGTACTAGTATCTCAGCATTTTGAGCTAGTATTTCGGCGCGGCTTTCAACCGAGAGAGACGATTTGGGAGTTCATTCAGACTGAGCATCTATTGGAATCTTATGTCACATATCTCAATGCATGGGCAGATAATCTGGATAATCACCGACACCTGATTCTGACCTATGAGGAGATGAAGGCGAATACGGTTGAAAGCGTTCGTCGGGTTTTGCAATTTATTGGGACGAATGTAGACGAAGACACGTTAGCTCATGCGGTTCATCTGGCGTCTTTTGAGAATATGCAAAAGATGGAGCGGCGAGATACGGGCATCGACGAATCGTCTAAGGACACCTCACGGCTGCGAACTCGTAGAGGAAAAATAGGGGGATATCGAGATTATTTGGGCGATGCGGCTGTTGCTACGATTCGGCAATATTGCAAGGACAATTTGTCTGTTAAGGCAAAGAGAATGTTTGATACTCACCATATTGATGTGTTTTAAGACTAGGATTTTCTAAGCTCGAAATGTTGTTCTCTTAGCTGAAGAACGAAGTTGATAGAGTGTCCCCCGCCAATTTCTGGGATCGGTATGGATTTATTCGATAACCATCGTGAGCAGTTAGAAGAGACGAGTGCTCCCCTTGCGGCACGGATGCGTCCTCAAACGCTGGATGAGTTTATTGGGCAACGCCACATTGTTGGGCCAGGGCGCTTGTTAAGGCGAGCCATTCAAGCCGATCAACTCTCGTCGCTCATTTTTCATGGCCCACCCGGCACGGGAAAAACAACCCTTGCCCACGTCATTGCAAATACCACCAAGGCTCACTTCATTTCTATTAACGCTGTTCTAGCAGGGGTGAAAGATCTTCGAGCGGCGATCGCCACCGCCCAGGAAAAGCGAGGACTCTACACTCAGCGCACCTTACTGTTTGTAGATGAGGTGCATCGCTTCAATAAATCGCAGCAAGACGCATTGCTCCCGTGGGTTGAAAATGGCACGGTGATTTTGATTGGAGCGACTACTGAGAATCCATATTTCGAAGTCAATAAGGCTCTGGTGAGCCGATCGCGCATTTTTCAGCTCAAGCCCCTAGAAACGCAAGATCTCTATCAGGTGGTTGAGCAAACCCTAAAGAATAATGAACGAGGCTATGGTCGCCTTTCTGTTCATCTAGATCCTCCAGCGCTCGACCATTTGGTGAATGTATCAAATGGAGATGCCCGTGCTTTATTAAATGCGCTGGAATTGGCTGTGGAGACCACAGTTCCCGACGAACACAACCACATTCATATCTCTCTGAGCGTAGCCGAAGAATCGATTCAGCGCCGTGCCGTGCTGTATGACAAAGAAGGCGACGCCCACTTTGATACCATCAGCGCATTCATCAAAAGTTTGCGGGGTTCTGATCCCGATGCCGCGCTATATTGGTTGGCTCGGATGATTTATGCAGGAGAAGAACCCCGATATATTTTTCGGCGAATGGTCGTACTGGCCAGCGAAGATGTGGGGTTGGCAGACCCTCAGGCGATCGGAGTGGTCACGGCCTGTGCGAACGCCTTTGATCGGGTCGGCATGCCGGAAGGTCGTTATCCCCTTGCCCATGCAGCCCTTTACTTGGCAACTTGTCCCAAGTCCAACACCGTCATGGGGTTTTTTGATGCTCTCTCTGCGATTGAAACGGAGAAGGAGGAAGATGTTCCCCTCCATTTAAGAGATCCGAGTCGCGATAAACATAGCTTCGGCCATGGGAAAGGCTATCTTTATCCCCATTCCTATCGCGAGCATTGGATCGAACAACAATATTTGCCGAGTAGTCTCCAAGGTCAAGTCTTTTATCAACCCTCTGACCAAGGCTATGAAAAAACAGTGCAGCTGACTGTTCTTCGGCGGCGGGAAGCCCAGCTAGCCGCAATTGTCGAGGGCATTGGAGCGGCATTACCGGAAGTGTTGACGTTTAGTCCAGTCGATCGCACCACGGATCGGTGGCTTCAGCGAACTCTCAGTCAAACGGGAGAGACGTTGGGTGCTGTGCGCGATCGCCTCTTTGAACTGGCGGATATGCAGAGACACCATGTTGTCCTGGATGTCAATGCTGGCAGTGGTCTGTTGACGTGGGAAGCCATCCGGCACGTGCCTGAAGGCGGTGTGTATGCCTGTGTCCGCACTCCAAACGACGCTGAAGCGCTCCAAGAGCAAGCTCAATTACTACCTGAATTGCGGCGACCCATCGTCTTTCAATCAGACGTGGAAGGCATCACCACTCAACTAAATGCCATTGCTCCAGATTTATTGTGCGATCGCCTTCTGGGACGCAACGTTTTATTGGCTCATCCCAACAAAGAGTCTATGGTCAAGACCCTCACCCAACTTCTGACACCAGGCGGAAGACTCATTCTTGCAGAGAGCATTCCCCGGTATACGCAGCGTCTCTATCAATTGTTGGATGCTGACGCGTTATCCGAAGCCCTCTATCAGAAGGTTCAACAGACAGAGGAATCTATTTACGACAATGCTTCGGATTCAATGGTGAACTGGGATGAAGAACACGTGAGTCAATGGATGAAAACGTGTCGGATGGGTGCTCAACTTCATGTCAAACAGACGATTACAGAAACTCGCATTACGCCTCACTCTATTCAGCGATGGTTTTCTCAAGGAGCGAGTAGACCTAGTTATGGCGATCGCCTGATGCAATACCTAGATGAGGCAGACATTGAGGTTGTTAGAAAAGCGTTTACCCAACAACTGGCTAACACTGTTGTTCCGTGGCACGGGGCAATCATCTTTATTCAAGCAACACTTCAGACATAATCAATCAGACATGATCCAGATGAAGAGAGCACAGCCCATGCCAAACTCTCGTCACTTTTGGCAGACCTTAGTCTTCGTGATCTTCGAAGGGATCGGATAGCTCGATGGACGGTGGGCCAAAGGAAATATAAATCGCATAAGCCGTAACTGCGATGACGGCAGCACCAATAGAAATGATAAAAACTGTTGCAGTATCCATGACGTTGATTAACCTCTGTTACACATGAGTGTTATTCTTCTATAGTATTACGAATCGTTAAATAGTTTAGAATTCTGCGTAGGTATCCATGGCACAACGGACGCGACTGGGCAATATTCTACGGCCCCTAAATGCCGAATACGGTAAAGTAGCACCAGGTTGGGGAACGACCCCACTGATGGCTGTGTTTATGATTTTGTTTTTCGTATTTCTTTTGATTATTCTGCAAATTTACAACTCTTCCCTTGTTCTCAACGACTTAGAAGTCGATTGGTCAAGTTTGTCCAAGTTCCGCTAAGTTGGCTGGATCTACCTCCAGTTGTCTTGTGACAGGAGATATAGACCCCGGTAGTGCCGGGGTTTTTTAGTTAGTCAGTTTCTACGACATCGTGTGCCCGTTCAGGAGGAACCCCCATGAATATATTTGGCATCGGTTTGCCCGAAATGGCGTTGATTTTCATCGTTGCACTTCTTATTTTTGGCCCCAAAAAGTTGCCAGAAATTGGGAAAAGCTTAGGCAAGGCAATGAAGAGCTTCCAAGATGCATCTAAGGAATTCGAAACCGAGTTTAAGCGCGAGGCTGAGCAAATTCAAAATGTCGTGAAAGAACCCATGCAGGCTGTGCTTGATTCGCCTAAGGCGATCGCCTCATCAGAAAATGACGCCAAAGAGGGCGAAATCGAAGAGGAGATGGACGGTATTGAAGTTACTGACGATGTGGATGACAGCGATACGCCTGACACTGCGGAATCAGCGCCTGTTGAGGTTGCCTCTAAGGATTAAGATGAACTAGAGCAATGTATTAAGTATCTGGACGGACTTAAAACCAATACCCAACTCTTGTTCCGCCCGATGCTCGGTCGGAACAAGAGTTGGAAGGTTACATTTAACTATGTCTATCTATTTATAGCAGAGAAGGAGTGCGTTAGGACATAATAGAGGTGTCGATACCGAATTCTCCAATGCCTGCACCCTATAGTCTCGACTTACGACAAAAAGCTGTCTCAGCGTTCGACCGTGGCGAACGTAAAAGCCACATTTGTAAA
>JBCCWF010000493.1:0-5121 GCA_039194035.1 Cyanobacteria bacterium P01_E01_bin.6
AGTCGCGCGGAGCGCGGCTTTCCACAAAAATATTGGTTCAACTTAAGCGCGGAGCGCTTAAGTTGAACTGACATGGTTTTTCTGCTCTCATTCCTGAACTAATGTGCCCATTTGATAAGTTTTCGATCGTGACGTCCTTACACAAGTTCATACCTTAAACCCGTCATATCATCAGGTCTTAAACTAGTCATCACCTCAGGTGATGTTGCATTCTCTTGCGTCTTCCAAAACGAGACAGTGTGTCAATTAAAAACGATATTGTCTTAAATGAAGAAGCAATCCATAATCAGAATCGTTCTTGTCTGTATGAATTATGGAGAGCACTTATGTCTGAGCCTAAGGTTGTCGATAAAAAGCCTACTGTGATGACGCTAGAAGCGGGCACCTATTATTGGTGTTCTTGCGGTTTGTCAGAAACTCAGCCCTTCTGCAATGGTGCGCACAAAGGGACGGAGTTTACACCTACAGCGTTTGAAGTTGCCGAAACAAAACAGGTTGCACTTTGTCTCTGTAAAAACACTAAAAACGCACCCTTCTGTGATGGCACTCATAGCGGACTTTAGTCATTAAAGATTGCCGTTTCGTGATGCCCTCGTATCACTGAAGCAGAGCCTCGTACTGTTAAGGGGTCATGTTGCGTAGCCGCATAGTTGTGTGCTGCGCAACATGACGGTTAGAGACCGCGCGATCGCAAAATAAACTCGGCGATCGCCAAATCAACGGGGGTTGTGACTTTGAGGTTCGTCTCTTCCCCTTCGACAATATGGACAGATAGGTCGCACTTTTCAAAAAGAGCCGCATCATCGGTGACTGACCATCCTTCATTGCGTCCTTTTTCGTGACATTTCCTTAGCTGCGCAACGTCAAACCCTTGGGGAGTCTGAGCTGCCCATAGATTTGAGCGATCTGGCGTACTTTCAATGATGCCTGTTTCTGGAGAGACTACTTTGATGGTGTCTTTGACGGGGATGGCTGCAATGAACCCAGAGACATCGTCCAACGCATCCGCACATCGATTAAACAAACTGGGTGTAGTAAGGCAGCGGGCTCCATCATGAATCAACACATGCGTTGCATCGTTGGGCAGGGCTTGTAATCCGTTATAAACAGATTCTTGTCGGGTTGTGCCGCCCTGGATTAAGTGAACAGGCTTCGTCAGCCCTAAGCTGGCGATCATGTCTTTGAAGTCGGGCCAATCTACAGGCTGTCCGATAATGCCGATCCAGCGAATGCGCTCTGCTGCATTGGCAGCTTTTAGCGTCCAGGCCAAAATCGGTTCACCCAAAAGCTCAAGCAGTAACTTATTGCGCTGCTCTCGCTGGAGGCGCTGCCATTCGCCTACCATTCGTTGTCCTTTCCCTGCCGCTGGAATTAATAAGTGCACAGTTTTCGATGATGCTGAAGACGAGGGGTACAGAAGATTGAGCCAGACTTCGTCAATCTCCATGATTCCATGTCATCCTACCTTGAATTGACCGGAAACACTGACATCCTCTGGGTTCGACCGTTATTGAAAAGGGGCGATCGCACTGGATTTGATACGTCCAATGAAAATCCGTGTTGCTACACTCTTTAGCTTAAGTATGTATTCCCGTACAATGATGAGCGGATTTGTAATAGTGAGGGGTTATGCGGATAGTTGCCCTTGTTCCGGGCGGAATCGGTGACCAGATTCTGTTTTTCCCGACATTAGATGACTTGAAAAAATCCTATCCAGCGGCAGAAATCGATGTCGTTGTTGAGCCGCGTGCGAAAGGAGCGTATCGAGTTTCTCAGGCAGTTAGCGAGGTAATTCCGTTTGACTTCAAAGATCGGAATAGTCCAGCAGATTGGGCCAATCTGTTGGGTGTGCTTCGCGATCGCTATTACGACATTGCGATATCTCTTGGCAGCAACTGGGGCGTTGGCTTATTGCTATGGCTCACAGGAACTCCTGTGCGGATTGGATATGAAAGCGGTTTTGGAAATACATTTTTGACGCGTTCAGTTCCTCTCAAGGAAGAGCAATATGCGGCTCACATGTATCATGATCTCCTGTCAGGGTTAGACATTACGACGCCCTGTCCTCCTGTCTCGGTGCAGGTGCCTAAAGTGGATATTGACTGGGCTGATGGCGAGCGAAACCGACTCGGGTTGGGTGATGCTGGTTATGTTCTGATACACGGCGGATCGAGTCAGCTTGCAAAAGATAAAGGAATTGACAAGCTTTATCCAGTTGATCATTGGACGGCAATTATTCGTGATTTCCAATCGCGACAACCAGATTTGCCCCTTGTGGTTGTAGAAGGAGATGATGATACTGACGTGGTCGCGGCACTGACTCAATCATGTCCGGGTGTGAAGGTAACCCACCCCAGTGATCTTGGGAAATTAGCTGCGATCATTGCTGGAGCTAACTTGATGCTCTGTACAGATAGTGCTCCGATGCACCTTGCTGTCGCACTCAAGGTCTATACTCTGGCACTCTTTGGGCCGACTGATCCGAAAAAACTTCTGCCCCAAGATGACAAGTTTCAGGGCATTGCATCGCCAACAAACCGGATGTCAGACCTCTCTCCTGATTCCGTATTGAAGGTGGTGTGGGGAGCCTGAGGTTAATTGCTCAACACTTACCCTTGCTGAAATGAATGCCAGGCTAGAGCTGAATGCGCCAATACTTTTGGATCGTATTCTGAATGGGCATGCTTTAGATGAGTTGGATCGTTGAAATGAATTTCTGAAGGTGGGGGTGTTGGATCGTGTCACATTCAGAAGAAAATCGAGTACCGTCATCGTCGCAAACTGTTTCAAGGCGAGAGCTATGTGACCTGGTGCGATCGCAGCTTCAAGCTCTCTTAGATCAACAAAATCTCCAAGGTGCAAAAGCGCTGTTGGTGCCTGTTCAGCCTGCCGATATTGCTGAAGCCATTGAAGGGTTGCCTGAAACAATGCAAGTAATTGCATTTCGTCTACTGTCAAAGGCTGAGGCAATTGAAGTCTATGAATACTTTGATGCGAAAATTCAGCAGGCGATGATTGAGGAATTCAAACGCCAGGATGTGCTGAACATCGTTGATAAGATGTCACCCGATGACCGGGCACGCTTGTTTGATGAACTGCCAGCAAAAATTGTGTCGCGACTGTTGCCGCAGATGAGTCCCGATGAGCGGCGTGCAACGGCCTTGTTGTTGGGGTATGAAGCAGATACTGCTGGGCGGATCATGACGCCAGAGTATGTCTCGTTGAAGGAGAACTGGACTGTTACTCAAGCGTTAGATCGCATTCGCAGCCTTGCTCATGTGAGTGAAACGATTTATTCCCTCTACGTAACGGATGCGGCTCGTCGATTGACTGGGATTATCTCGTTGAGAGATTTGGTCATTGCTCAGCCAGAACAAACCATTGGCGATATTATGGTGCGCGAGCTAGTTTCTGTTCAGACTGGGAAAGATCAGGAAGAAGTTGCCCGAATCATTCAGCGGTATGATTTTTTGGCTGTGCCTGTGGTCGATAATGAGCAACGCCTTGTTGGAATCGTCACGGTTGATGATGTCCTCGATATTCTTGAAGAAGAAACAACAGAAGACATTTACACCTTAGGTGGTGTGCAATCTGGTGCAGATAGCTATTTTCAAACTAATTTGTTTACGGTTGCTCGGCGACGAGTTGTTTGGCTATTTGTGTTGTTGGTCACGAGTGTAGCCACGAGTGCGGTGATCCGCAGTCAAGAAGATATTCTTGAAAAATTTGTGGCGCTTACGGCGTTCATTCCACTCCTCATTAGCGCAGGGGGAAATGTCGGTGCTCAGTCTTCTACGGTGGTGATTCGTGGACTAAATACAGATGAAATCGGCAAGAGTGACGCACCCCGCGTTATTCGACGAGAGGTTGTCGCTGGTGCCATTCTAGGCGCAATTCTTGGGACAGCTGTGCTGTTTTTGGCCTATACGCTGCAAGGCAATTGGCTGGTGGCGTTTGCTGTTGGCATCAGCTTAGTGGCGATCGCCATTCTTGCTTCCCTTGCTGGAGCGGCATTACCTTTTGTTTTTCAAACGATAGGATTTGACCCAGCTCTCATGTCAGCACCTTTTATTACCACAGCGGTTGATGTGCTTGGCGTTATGATCTATCTCACTGTGGCCAAGTCAGTTCTAGAATAAGGTCACATTTTAAGTCTGTTCTAGGTTGGAAACTAAAGTAGATAGGCATCAATAAACTCAATTTAAAAACCTGGGGAGCACCCCAGGTTTTTAGGTTTTCAGGTGAATAACGCTGAGCTACTTATAGTTCTCAATATGGATTAGGTTTAGTCTCTGTTGTGCGAGACGAGGGTGTTAAATCGGGAATAAATATTGCCTGTGGAAATTGGGATGTAGGCGTTGCGTCTCCAAATTTATCCCTGCAATCAGCAATATCATGATGAACACCTTAAAAAGTGGCTAATCTTGGAGTTTTGCAGTATAGTTTCGGCGGTACGAGTGGCTCGTTTGACTGACGAGGGTGATAGCGTTTCGGAGCAAAAATATGAAAAACCTCAACCCGTTTCATGGTTTAAGGCAGGCTGGAGTAGCCGTATTAGGAAGCGTTCTGGCAGCAGGAATGGTTGCAGCCAGCCCAACAGAAGCTCAAGCTCAAGCTGCTTACGGTAGCTATGTTGGTGTTGGAGCTTCTGTTGGAGTAACTTCAGGGGAAGGAGAATTTGAAGACGAAGACATTGCCGCTGTTATTGCTGGTCGCTATCGCTTTGTAAGGTTGCCTATTTCTCTTCGAGGACAGGCTCTTGTGTTTACCGATACGAACGCATTTGTGCCGACAGTGTCTTACGATTTCCCCGTCAACTGGCAGACGGATCTTTATATCGGTGCTGGAGTTGCTTTTCAAGATGGAGATGATGGAGAAGATGCATCTCCAATCGGTAACCAAACAGCTTTTGTCTTACAGCCAGGGATTGATTATGCGTTGCCTAATAGTCGATTAATTTTATTTGGGAACAGCATTATTGCGTTTGATGCCTTCCGAGAAGGCGGCGGTGTGGCTGCATCGCTTCAAGGCGGTGTTGGCGTTAACTTGAGATAAGTACCTGGACATAATTAAATCCAAAATCCCAAATCCTGTGCCGCCCGCGCAGCAGGCGGCACAGGA
>JBCCWF010000494.1:0-5110 GCA_039194035.1 Cyanobacteria bacterium P01_E01_bin.6
ATCAGACGCTCTTCAATTGATAAGTCAGGCATGGGTTAGAATAAGGACATTAGGATAAGACGAATCAGAGGGCGATCGCACAGCTTTTCCAGGGCAACGGCGATCGCCTTTCTGTATGTATATTAATCGATGGCTCTCAGGACAAGAAAGTCTTTGATCCACTCCCACGCGCTTCATCCGTCAAACACCCGTCATCACAGCCCAAAACTCCGTGATGCGATCGCCCTTCACGTTCTAGGGCGATCTGCTGAAATGGCGATCGCCCTTCACGTTGTAGGGGTGTAGAAATTGAGTCGTTAACGGATTCGGGAATAGCCGTTGCAGGAACTGCCGCGGGTAAGGACAAACAGTATTGTGAGGTCGTCATACTTTCTCCCTGGGTATTCTAAGTTCATGCCGAAGATACCCAAGTGCGATCGCTGTCTCATGTATTCCCGTAACCCTCATCTGGTGTGTACTGTTCATCCAGATGGAGTATCGGGGATTGATTGTATGGACTTTCGCCTAGATCCTCAGTTGGTTCCAGAAGAGTCTTGGGAACCTGATGGAGCAAGTTACTACAACGGTGAATTGGTGATCTCTTTGGAGCAACGATTGACGTTACGACAGAAAATAGAGTTGCTAGATTGGCATCCTTTATTTACTGGTCGATGCCCTAAGTGTGAGATTCCCTTTCCAAAAGACTACTTGCCAGCCGTTCATTGGGATTGTCCGAATTGCGGATGGAAAGATGATTCCGTTTAAGGCTCGAAAATCACCGCCTCATCTCCACCCACCTCAATAGCTCCTTCTTCATTCAACTCTAATATCACCACTGACTTGAATTGATTGCTCTTGCAATCATCACCAGCAGCTTCGACAATTGTGCCGTCTGCCAGTTCTCCTACGCATCTCACATCAGCGAAGTAGGACGGAAATAGAGCTTTCAGCAAGAGTGACAGAACAGCGAGGACGACCAAGATGCCAATGGTAATTTTTATCCAACGTTTCATATATTTGCGTTGTAAATACACACACTAAAATGCCCTGTTCTCCTCACCAAGAAACAGGGCATTTTTCATGTTGTTCTAGGGAGTAATGGTATTCAAAAACGATCGCCCCATAACAGCCCACAATCCTCACAACTTCCTCAATATTGAGTTCCAAAAATGCATAGGTTTATCCCTATGCACAGCAAAAATCTCCTCTACGAAAAAAGCTGAGAACAAGCGTTGACAAAAAGTTGTAGAGTTTACGAGAAGAACACCTGCACTGGTGATAAGGATCACTTCGCTGGAAACACACCACAAATACAGTAATTCTACGGAAGTGCTCACCGCATCTACATCAACTACGGGTGAAGCTCACGAATTTTTGATGTATAAGTTATGAATCTACTGGTGATCCTCGATGCGCATCAACCTAGGTACAGAAACCCTCACTGTTCTCCTATCGGGAGAACAGCCCACAATATTAACGCTTGAATATCAAAAAGTTGATTCATTGAGCATTCCATCAGCCGAGGGAATTGCTTTATTACCAGGGCCAGCAATAAAAATAAACTGCGAAAGCAAAGAGATATTTAACAAACTGTTTAATCAGCACCATGAATGGATTATAGGATTAGGCGACTTTAGATATGTCGCCTTCTATATTGAAAATCAATTCCGGGCGTGTGAACCTTTAATTGGTTCATACATGGGTGCTACGATGCAAAATCTACCAGGCGACAAGTCAGGATCTGAGCAAGACATTTTTACTCAGTTAAGCGAAATTACGAGTGCAACCGGACAAATGTTTTCAGTCGTCGATATGATGGACGACACTTTGCTCTGGACTAGTAAATTCATAAATCCATTTGGGGACGTGCCCTACAAGATATGGCAACGCCGCAATCATCAGGGTCATATCCCTGACGAACTTGGAAGCTACAAAAGGGCGCTATTTCAAAATGGCAATCAATTAAAAATACCTGTTGAAATGATTGATTTCAACAGGCCTCATTTAAATGATTTTCAATACAATGCTTTTTTACTGCCAGAGGACTTCAATGCAGATCCCGAAACTGTTATTCAAGTGACCGTGGATGCATGGGCTGGTGTTTTATCAGATGGCACACAGGTGCGAATATCCACCCATACACGACCTATCATTGTCGTTCCTTAGAGTTTTTGCTTTTACCGTTACCATTTTTAGGAGCAGCTTTGCCATTTGTGCCAGGTTGCTCCTCTCTTTTGGGCATCGGTGCATTGATGGAATAGCCGTAAATTTCGTATAGCTCAGGCAATCTATCAGATAAGCCCAAAAATCCCATTACCAATGCTATGTCGTGCGTTCCTAATCGATGACCTTTTAAATAGTTTCCTAAGTAGGGTATGGTATCGCGAAACTCTTCAACAGTGCGATCGCCCATAGCACCCCGAATCATCGCGACGCCCTTGGCATAGGGCGTAGTAGTCTTTGAGTCGATAGAAGACTGCTTACCAAACACCATCCCATTGACGGAGTCAATCAATTCAGGTTCATATTTCAAACCTAGAACAAGCTGCAACAGTTCTTGTGTTGAGTATGGTGTAATCCCATCCTCTTTTTTGAGAACGCCTTCTTCACCCAACTTAAACAGAGTTCCAATACTTACGTGAGCAAACGCTGGAGAATGCGGATCGCTTATCCCAAGGTTTTTGAGTTGGGGCCTGTGAGAATGTTGAAGATATCCAGATCGCAAACCCCAAGAATGACCACTCAGCCCCTCTTCTGTTTTGGCGCGGTTGATATTCTCTTGAATGATCTCGGAAAACCGAAGTGAACCCTCGAACAAGTATCCTTGCTCCGTCCTCTTTTGCTTGTCCATTTTTTAGAATCACGCTGGATAACACTGCAACCATTGTGCCCTATGAATCCTGAATGTGAAAGGCGTGTAAATTCTCAATGAATATGTATCTCATTATTCAAACAATGCACTCATTGTTTGAATAATGAGATATGATGAATTCATCGACGAGTTAACAGGTGGTATACGGATGCCGAAGGTATTAACCCATCAAGACAGTACCCACGTAAGAATTCGCAAAACAGTCAAAGAGCGGATTAGTGAGCTTTTTCCTGACGATCACCTCTGGAAAGGTGTTGAGATTCTTTTGTCTCACTACGAGAAAAACAGCGCACGAAAAAGCGACGCATAGTTAAGCCCCTAAGCCACTAGTGCGTCGCAATCCACGAAATTTATTTGGGTATCAACAAATGAAAACCAATATCAGCATTATAGCCGAAGTTCCCGAAGACCTCAGCGATTCTCTGACTTCTTACCTCGAAACACATCCTGATTGGGATCAGGATCGGGTATTTTCGGCGGCTCTGTCTCTTTTCCTACTGCAAAACGGAACGAGTACCAGCCTGGATGCAACCCGTAGCTATCGTCAGACAGCTCGTGTCTATCTCGACTCATTGTTTAGAGATGCAGCATGAGGTCGCCATGGACGTTCAGGAAAGATACAGTCTTGCCCACCAGATAGTCAATGGAATTTACTTCCGCTGCGAGTCAGTTGAGGCGAGGAAAATCATTAACCGCACCATTGAACTGCATGGAGAGGTGACAGTAAATGCGATCGCCGCCGTCCTCAGGCATCAGTACGTAACGCCTGCGTACGATGCGACACGAAAAAGCATCAGAAGAAGAGCAGAAGAGTACAACAGTGATCTTCGCAGCGCCTGTTACACGATCGTACGAAGAAGGGTCGATGGTGCCGTGACACCAACGGCTCGGCAAGTGTACGCAAATTACCTTGCTCAGATGGAGGAAGCGGCATGACAGTTATTCAGTTGCAACCTTACCTGGAAATGGACGAATGGATTGAGGCTACCGATGAGCTATTAGCCATAAACTCAGGCGATCTACCCGATGGTGAAGTGAATTGGCTATTGGCGATCGCCCACCTAAAATACCTCGCCAGAACTAGAGACACGATGCTGTGGGCTTTCCTTCAAGTGGCGCAGGAAAACATCTGTTGTGCGATCGCAGTCGGCAAGCTGACCGTTCAGGAGCGTTTATTTGTGGAGCATCTGTCGGTCGGGGTGGCGATCGCACAGAAGTTGTATCCGGCGATGGATTGGTGTTCGGAGATTGAAAAAGAAGAGTTTGGGAGGGAAGGTAACTAATGAATATGGGAATTGAGCCGAAAGAACTGCGTCAAGATCGAGACTGGCCTCCCCTTAATGCAGCTCCTGATGTTGTGTACGAATACTTCAAGAACCAATATGGCCGCACCATCGCTGACAATTACTTGGCCATAGTAAACGGCAATCCTATCGTAACGGTGCCGACACTGAACCAATACATCGCCATCAAAGCTTTGTCGGAGGGCAAAGGCAGAGGCATGTTGATGAACGAAATATGCGAACGCATGGCAGTAATCGGTGGAGCAAATGCAACCGTTCGACATCAAAGTGCCGTCTCCAATGCGCAGGTCAAAGGATTGATGGACAGACTGAAGTGCAATGGCGATCGCCGTTTCACCTACTACCTCAATAAGCGCGGTAAAGCCGCAATCAAGGTTTTTGAGGCGAAGTATGGTACTGAGAATCCAATCGAGAAATGGGCAGAAGAAGAGCAGTTTAATGCTCAAAATTCTGCTGAGAAACGATTAGCCAAGGCTGGACGAAAAGTAAAAGAACCTCTGTTGGGGTTGACAGAGTATGTCATCTTGAAAACTCTCATAGAAAACAACGAGAACAACAATTTATTCCCATCAAATATTCATGAGCTTGCATTGGAAAGAGCTGAAAAGTACGACATAGCTCTAACGATGCAAAACATCAGGGAACGAATAAAAGTAGCCTTTCGACGTGGGTATATTCAGCGCCGTAAAACTGACATTCATCGCAAACCCTACGCCTACTCGATCAGTGAAAAGGGGAGAGAAAAGGTGACCAAATATGAGTCGAAACTCAACGAGACAAAGGAGGAAGCTGCATGAACCTAAATCAATTATTGACTGACGAGTTCAAGAAAAAATATCCGCAAATCTCTCAAAACCTTCTTCAACAACAGAAGGCTAAACAGGCGCAGGAGCAAGAGGAAAGTAATGCTTCAAAAATGAAGCGTTCACTACCAGAAGTAACGGTTATTTCTTAG
>JBCCWF010000495.1:0-5080 GCA_039194035.1 Cyanobacteria bacterium P01_E01_bin.6
GAAGCTGATGGGCTATAAGACCTGTCTGTCGGGCAAGATGCACTTTGTGGGCGCGGACCAGCTGCACGGTTTTGAAGAGCGGGTAACGACCGTAAACCAACATCATTAAGAGGCCGAGGTGCTAAGCACCTCGGCCTCTTAATGATGTTGGCTGCGAATGATTGGTTGCGAATCAATCTGCCTACAGGCTCATTGCAAGCGCAGATTGAATTTTTCGTCCCACAGCGGTGCCCACAACTGCAATTTTTTTCACCACAGCATCAAACTGTTCCGGAGTTAGGGATTGAGCACCATCAGAAAGTGCCTTTTTAGGCGTGGGATGTACCTCAATCATCAATGAATCGGTTCCTGCAGCGACCGCAGCCATGGCCATGCTAGGAACATATTCAGCCCACCCAGTTCCGTGGCTGGGATCAATCATGATGGGCAAATGAGTGAGTGATCTCAGAACTGGGATGACCGATAAATCGAGAGTGTTACGGGTGTGGCTTTGGTCGAACGAACGAATGCCACGTTCACACAAAATGACGTTAGGGTTTCCTGCGGCTAAAATGTATTCCGCAGCCATGAGCCACTCATCAATGGTTGCAGCCATTCCTCGCTTCAGGAGAACAGGTTTGTTTTGGGCACCGACCTTTTTGAGCAATGCAAAGTTCTGCATGTTGCGTGCTCCAACTTGAAGAACATCAGCAACATGTGCAATTTTTTCAACATCAGCAGTGTCCATTACTTCTGTGATGATGCCCAACCCGCTGGCTTCACGGGCTACGGTTAATAGGTCAAGAGCGCTTTCCCCGTGCCCCTGAAATGAATAGGGCGACGTTCTAGGTTTGTAGGCGCCCCCTCTCAAAAATTGAGCACCGCTAGATTTCACACGCATTGCGGTCTCAATAATCATGGACTCATTTTCAACCGAACATGGTCCGGCAACGATGACGAGTGGGCAATGTTCTCCAAAGGGAACGATGCCTAACGGAGTTGATACCAGGACTTCGCTGGTTTCTCCATGACGATATTCTCGGCTCACTCGCTTATAAGGTTTCTCTACTCGCAACACTTGTTCGATCCAAACACTGTTTTCTTTGATTTGTAAGGGATCACGTTCAGCCGTATCCCCGACAAGACCGATGACCGTTTTATGTTTGCCCACGATGTGTTCGGGCGTTAGTCCCCACGTTTTAAATTCACGACTCAGGCGCTCAATCTCGTTTTGGGGAGTGCCTATTTTCATTACGACAATCATGCTTGTTCCTCTCGTGGCAGACGTTTGTTAGAAATACGGGTCACTTGATATGCCTTACGTATTAGCGACATCGACTACTGCTAAGGCAACTCACGGCTAGAAATCATCATCACTCACACCACCCAACATCATCAGAACTTTTACTGAAGGTTGTAAGTCAATCCCTCGGCATCATTAAAAACCAATTTCTAAATCCTGCGCCGCCTGCGCAGCGGGCGGCGCAGGATTTATGGGTTTTATATTTATAGCGCTCCGCACTTAAGTTGAACCAATATTTTTGTGGAAAGTCGCGCTCCGCGCAACTTTCCACAAAAATATATGTCCTAACCTATGTGCGGACTGCTATAACTGTGTCCAGCTACTTACAACCGACTGGGTTTATTCAATCGTTAACTCCTAGGGTAACAATGATTTCGCGATGCTTCGTTTCTCGCTATGCTCTAGGACAACCCATCAACGTTAACGATGCTGCCCATATGAAAATCATTTACGATGCGGATGCCGATATTCTGCAAATTTCATTTACTCAACGTGCAGTTGAAGAAACAACTCAGATTGCACCTGGACTTGTATTGGATTACGACGAAGATGGTCAGGTTGTTGGGATCGAGTTACGAAAAGCATCTCAGCGAGTCAGTGATCCCTATAAAATTGACTATTCGGTTGGTCAAGCGAGTCTGGATAAACCGCAGCCGAGGGTCGGTGAGCAACACTGATCCATTCACCGAGCCTCAAACTAAGCATCGGTTGGGTTTTGATTATCCGATGATTATCCCTGATCGGTTGGGCAACGATAGAGTCAGGCGATCGCCATTCCAGATGATAGACCCTTGACCATAGAGTACGGTGTTGGGTTGACCGTTAAACGGTAATGTCTGGCTGTCGAGGGTTAGAGTCGTATCCTCTATTCCCGAGTTGAGACCAATCAACACCACCTCATCATCGATGCAGCGAGCAAACAGATACACCGTACCTTCTGTATGCACGACCCGATAGTCACCAATTCTCAGGGCTGAATATTGATGGCGTAGCTGAATCAGTTGCCTGTAGCAGGCGAGCATGTCTTGATTCCAATCAGCTTGAGTCGGGAACACCCAACGATTATCGGGATCCATGCCTCCGCTCAACCCCACTTCATCGCCATAGTAGATGCAAGGTGCTCCTGGATAGGTCAGCAAAAGCAGTGCGGCGAGTTTGGTGCTGACCAGCGCCTCGTTCCGGGTGGCTGATTCGGCTTCGTCGCCGCCAACCACCGTGAGAATGCGAGCGACATCATGGCTCGATAGCAAATTGAGCTGGGTGAGCTGAATATCCCACGCATATAGCCCCAGCAACTCCTTGATTTTCTCTGCATATGTCTCAGCATCTAACGCTGGGTAGGGATCATACGCTGGTTTCTCCGCATGTTTCAGAATGACGCGATCGCCCGCCGTAAAGGCAATAGTTGGGCCAGTGAAAAGATAGTTCATGACCCCATCAAATTGAGACCCATCTAGCCACTGACGAGCATCATGCCAAACTTCACCCACAATATAGGCGTCAGCATTAATGGCTTTAATGCGGTCTCGAAATTCTTGCCAAAATCCAGGGGCATTAATTTCAAACGGAACATCGAGTCGCCACCCATCCACCCCTTGCCGAATCCAATACTCTCCGATCTGCATGATGTACTCACGTACCTCAGGATGGTGATGATTGAACTTTGGTAAGGCGCGGTTTCCAATCCATGCCGTGTAGTTTGCTGGCAGTGAGCCATCGTACGCAGACAGCGGCCACTTCTCAATCAAAAACCAATCAAGCCAAGGGGAATGAGGGCCATTTTCTAAAATGTCATTGAAATAAAAGAAACCCCGACTGGCATGATTGAAAACGCCATCGAGCACAACTTTAATGTTGCGATTATGTGCTTCATCGAGTAACGCCCTGAATGCGTCATTTCCTCCAAGAAGCGGATCAACCTGATAGTAGTCATGGGTGTGATAGCGGTGGTTGCAGGCTGACTGAAAAATTGGCGTGAGATAAAGCGCCGTAATTCCTAGAGATCGAAGATAGTCGAGATGTTCAAGAATGCCCCACAGATCTCCACCTTTATAGCCTTGGGGCGTTGGTGGAGCCTCCCATGCTTCTAGCGGTACGTGCATGGAGACAGATGTTACCTTGCGACTTGTTCGCGCAAAGCGATCAGGAAATATCTGGTAGAACACCGCGTGTTTGACCCAGTCGGGCGTTTGAATTGGCATGAGTTTACTCCAAGCGGCTTCAGGCGTCTGAGCAACAGAGCCGAGTGTGCCCACACAACATAATCTGCATTACCTGTGCTCGGTACGCCATTGACGATAGGCTACAGGGTGTCTTCAGTCTTAGGAATGGTCATATGACAGATTTAAGAACACTTAATGTCCTGACATATTGAAAAGCAGGTTGTTGTCGGCATTGGGGCGGTTCTGATTATGAGTTTTTTATCAGACGTTGACGTTAACTTGCTAAAGCAGAATGCCTATGGAAGGATGGGAAACCGTAAGAAATTCTTTGTTTAGATCAAAACCCTATGAAACGTCGTAATTTTTTAACTGGAGCAGCTGTCGGCACCGCAACAGCCGCAACTCTTGCCGCATGTAATCAGACCAGCACGTCTTCTACCAACTCTAGTCCAACTGTTCAAACGGATAGCGCTCCCGCCGTAGAATGGCGCATGGCGTCAAGCTATACCCCCAGCCTTGACACTGTGTATGGAGGCAGTGAAGCATTCGTTGAACGAGTGAAGCAAATGACGGATGGGCGATTCCAAATCACTATTTTTGCAGCAGGTGAGTTGGTCCCTGGCCTTGAAGTATTGGATGCTGTTCAGCAAGGAACGGTGCAAGCTGGACATACAAACTCATATTACTATCGGGGAAAAAATGAAGCCCTTGCATTCGATACAGCTGTGCCATTTGGCATGAATTATCGTCAACAAACCGCGTGGCTTTATGAAGGGGGCGGGTTAGATCTCGTTCATGAATTGCTTTCTGATTTCAACATCATCAGTTTCCCTGCGGGTAGTACTGGCGCTCAAATGGGGGGCTGGTGGAAGCAGGAGATTAATTCGGCCTCTGACTTAGAAGGCATTAACATGCGGATTCCTGGCCTAGGTGGAGCCGTGCTCGAACGGCTTGGTGTGAATGTTCAGAATTTGGCTGGGGGAGAAATTTTTCAGGCGCTCCAGCTTGGCACAATTGATGCGGCAGAGTGGGTGGGTCCCTATGATGACGAAAAGCTGGGACTGTATAAAGCAGCCAGCATTTACTACTATCCTGGTTGGTGGGAGCCAGGGTCTCAATACTCGCTCTATTTCAATATCGATGAATGGAACAAGCTGCCCGACACCTATAAAGAGGCTCTAAAAGTTGCTGCGGCTGCGACTCATTCTGATATTATGGCGCGCTATGATTCTCGGAACCCTGGGGCACTAGCCAAACTGCTGAACGAAGGGGTTGAGTTGAAGCAGTTCTCTGATGAGATTATGGCAGTTGCTCGCGACGCGTCGTTCGATTTATATGAAGAACTTGCTGCATCAGATGCGTCTTATAACAAGATTTATACGGCTTGGAAGCAGTTCCGCGAGGATTCAAATCGTTGGTTTGCGACGTCAGAACTTGGGTTTACCGATTTCGCATTTAAGTAAGTAGCTCGACCTTATTAAACTGAAAACTCAAAAAACTGAGGGGCTCCCCGGAGGATCGCTTCCAAGGTTTTCTAAAGTGAGTTTATTGATGCTTATAGCGGTATGCAACCGCGTCAAGTACAAAAACGGTAATGTGGGGCGCGGCGCGCCCCACATTACCGTACTCAATAAAC
>JBCCWF010000496.1:0-5076 GCA_039194035.1 Cyanobacteria bacterium P01_E01_bin.6
CGCCCCGGAGGGGCGCTCCCCAGGTTTTTGGTTTTTTAGTTTAATCACACCAAGCTACTTATGTATTCAGTCTTACTCTAAGATGATTCATCCAACATCAAAACTGATAGGAGTTTACAGCGATTTCACGATTTACCACATCAACCGATGGGGCTAGCCGTGACTCTTCTGTCTGTCAATCATCATTCAGGTTGATCAGGCTCTACAGAATCAATCAGTAACGCTAGAAGCTGAGCTTCTGATAGTTTTTTGATGCCGAGCTTTTCGGCTTTTTCTTGTTTTGATCCTGCATCTTCTCCGACCACCACATAATCCGTTTTCTTACTAACCGATCCGGTCACTTTGCCGCCCGCTTGTTGAATTCGAGTTTTGGCTTCGTCACGCTTGAGAGTTGGCAACGTTCCCGTTAGCACAAACGTTTTGCCGGCGATCGCCTCATTCTGCTTGTTTCCAGAACTCGCCAGAGCGTCTCCTTCCAATTGAAGACCGGCCTCCTGAAGTCGTTGAATGAGCACCTGATTGGCCGGAACTTGAAACCATTGATGCACGGACTGAGAAATTTCTGGACCAATGCCATAGACCGTTTCAATTTCTTCAGGGGATGCTGTTTGGAGTGCTTCAACTGTCGTAAAGTGTTCGGCCAGAAGCTGTGCATTGACGCTGCCCACATGCCGTATTCCCAATCCATAGAGCACCCGTGTCCATGGCTGCTGCTTTGATTCGTTGAGGGCATTGATCAAGTTCTGGGCTGACTTGTTGCCCATGCGCTCGACTTGAACTAAGTCTTCTTCGCTCAGCGCATATAAATCGGCGACCGTGTGAACCATTCCTCGGGATAAGAACTGGTCAACCCATTTCTCTCCTAAGCCGTTAATATCCAATGCTCCTCGACTCGCCCAATGCACCAATGCACCCTTGAGGATGGCAGGACAGGATGTGTTGATACAGCGAGTGACGGCTTCATCTTTTGGCTGAACGACTGGTTGTCCACACACGGGACAGTGCGTCGGCAACTCAAACGGGACTGTTTCAGCGGAACGGAGTTCCTTGAGCACCCGAACCACTTCTGGAATAATTTCCCCGGCTTTTCGGACAATGACTGTATCGCCGATGCGAATGTCCAGTTCAGCAATAAAATCTCGGTTGTGGAGCGTTGCCCGAGAAACGGTAGTCCCTGCCAACTGGACAGGGCGCAGTTCAGCCAAAGGCGTCACAGCTCCAGTGCGACCTACATTCACGCTGATATTTTCGACAATGGTTGGGGCTTCTTCTGCCGGATATTTGAGGGCGATCGCCCAACGCGGAAACTTTTGGGTAAACCCGAGGGTTTGCTGGAGAGAGAGACTGTTGATCTTCACCACAACCCCATCCGTGAGATAGGGCAGGTTATGGCGATCGCTCGACCAATCATCATAAAACGCTGCCACTTCCCCCAATGATGTACACAGTCGTCGATTGGGATTGACTCGAAATCCTGCGGTCTCCAAAAACTTCAGTCCCCCCCATTGACTATCTGGGGCATTTTCCACCACCGTTCCATCTGGGAACTGGATGGTGTACGCGAAGAAATCTAGTCGTCGCTTTGCCACGATACGTGAATCCAGCTGACGCAACGTTCCTGCAGCAGCATTCCGAGGATTTGCAAACAGAGCGTCTCCAGCCTCTTCCCGCTCTACATTAATGTGTGCAAACACATCCAACGGCAAGAATGCTTCACCTCGAATTTCGAGACGTTCCGGGGGATTCGCCACAGTTAATCGAAGAGGAATGGTACGAATTGTCCGTACATTTTGGGTGATGTCTTCCCCCTCTATTCCGTTGCCGCGCGTTGTCCCCCGAATGAGCACTCCATGTTCATAGGTTAGAGCCAACGCTGACCCATCAATTTTCAGTTCACAAACATAGTCCACAGACTCAGGTATCTCATCCTCAGCAACCCGCCGCCAGCGCTGCTCCCAAGCGGTGAGTTCTGCTTGGTTAAACGCATTTTCCAAACTATAGAGCGGAATATTGTGGCGCACTGAGTGGAATTGAGTCGCGGGCTTTTCGCCCACTCGCTGGGTCGGACTATCCGGAGTCGCGAGTTCAGAATGCTGTTCTTCGATGGTTTGCAATTCGCGATAGAGCTGGTCATACACCGCGTCTTCCATCGTTGGAGCATCTAATACATAGTATTCATAGCTTGCTTGCTGCAAGAGCTTGCGAAGTTCTTGTGCCCGTTGCGATACATCTGAAGACATCGACTGATTTACATCCTCCATTTCTCACTCTATGGTGCTCAACAACCTATCGGTTGTCGGATAAGATAATCTGCAGACTTAGTATAGATGTTGTCCAAGCAATCTACATGCACGTAATAAGTAGCTAGCGATAATTAAACATAACCTTCCCAATCTTGTGTCGCCCGCGCAGTGGGCGACACAAGATTGGGGGGTTTGGTTTTACTTACGTCCAGGTACTTACCATCATGGATAGGTGAGCAATTTTATGGTGATTGAGTGGTTACAGTTTTGGGTTCAGGAAGACCTTCGCGAACAGTTCGTGCAGCTTGATGAAGAGATTTGGACTGCAGCTCTATCGCAATACAGCGGATTTCTGGGGAAAGAGGTGTGGATCAGTTCAGACAATTTGAATGAGGTGATCGCAGTCATCCGGTGGGATAGTACTGATTCTTGGTATTCCATTCCACAGGCTGATCTCCAAACCATTGATGCCGAATTTACAGATGCAATGGGAAGCGGTACGTTTAATCTCCTTGATTCCAAGCCGTATCAAATTCGAAAATTCCTATCGTCAAGTCCACCGGCGACATAACGATGATGATGACAGTCGTCAGCGTGTCCTCATCCACCATTTACTTCTTAGAAGACAAGACAGTCAGCTAGCAAACCACTTATATTGAAAGCGTTCGGAGTATGGTATAACCCCTCATGCCGGAATGTCCACGCTGCAAGCAGACTGTTGATACCCAGGCGATCGCCTGTCCCCGCTGTCGTAACCCACTCAAAGCCTTTGGTCATAAGGGGATTCCACTGCACCAAGCTGTAGATGGCGAGTCGCTGTGCCTCACGTGTCTCTACCACGAAGACGATAGCTGTAATTACCCGAAGCGACCCCATGCAACCGACTGCACACTGTATCAAAATGCATCTATTCCTGTGATTGAGGATGATGTAGTGGTGGCTTCTGTGGGAACAAGGCTGAGCAAATGGGCCCAACGCAATTCGACGCTGGTGTTGTTTTTGGGACTCATTTTAATCAGTTTGGCGATCGCCCTATTCTGATAATCTGTCAGCTATTGAAATGGCGTGGCTGTTCTCCGCCTCTGGAGGGGAACAGCCACCAAAATACGCAAAACAGATGAGCCTTAGCTTATCCCGCATTATTTTCGGTTCATTCATCAACGCATCACCTCCACCTCGGAGACTGTCTAGGGGAACAAACATGACGGGTTCCGTATCGTTGAATCTATGGCCTCATGGGGCACTCATGGGGCACTGAAACTAAGAGGGAATGGCTATGGTCTTTTATAGACGGGCGATCGCATCTGTTGCTGTACTCATTCTTGTCTTTGGACTGGTGCCTGCGGCGTGGGCTGATACTGAAGATGAGCGGGAAGAAGACATTGAGGAGCTCAACCGTTCACAAGAGGTCTTCCAAGAAATCGCGACCGATCCAAATACTCAAATCCCTGCCTCGTTGATGCGTGCGAGCAGAGCCGTCATTATTATCACCAACGTCGGACAAGGGGGCTTTATTTTTGGAGGCCGTCGGGGAGATGGACTGATGGTGATGCGCGAAGCAGACGGCACCTGGAGCAATCCCGCGTTTATGACCCTCGGAGGCGGCAGTTTTGGCTTGCAATTTGGCGGACGCAGCAGTGATCTCGTTATGCTGGTCAATACGCAAGAAGCCATGGACGACATTCTGGATGGCGATATCGAACTAGGAGGGAATGTCACAGGAACGGCTGGCCCAGTTGGGGCAACGGTCACAGACCCAGCTGCAGCCAATGGCGACATTTTTATTTATTCTCGAAGCTCCGGGTTGTTTGGTGGCGTCACCGCAGGAGCGACCTCTATTGAGTTTGACGACGAGCGGAATGAAGCTTTCTATGGTGTTGAGAATGTGACTCCATCTCAAATATTCACGAATCCAAGCTTGAGACCTGCAACAAGTAATGATGAATTAGAACAGACGTTACTAGCAGCTGAATAACGCTGGAAACAAATTGTAAAGGTCTCGACGAGTCTGCTGCTAGAATCGTGGAGCAAGTTAACTAGTGCATAGTATTACTCTGCTAAATAAGCACTACATCTAGTCACAGTCGTTGTTTATAGATGGAATTTAGGCCATGAAATGCATGAAGCTATCTGACTTAGAAGGGTTAAGTCCTAAAGAGTCAGAAGAGATGCTTGATCAAATATTGACATCTTCATTTGAACCCCTTAACAGTAATTTGTTTAATTTAATGGAAAAAATTCGTGAACGTGAAGAATTTTACGGTATGACCACAGAGGATATGCTTCGCCAAATTGAGTATGGCCAAGTTAAAGAAACTGAAGAATTGGCTAATTGGGCGATTGATTACTTTACGATTAAAGAATTGAGTAGCGCCTGCTAGTGGGTAAACATTCACCAACTCGCCGTACAACGTACTTCACCACACATGCTAGATATCTTGAACAACTTAAAGCCTCCGGTATTGTCACTGGGGATAATCTAACTACTCAAAACATAGGTTATGGGTGCTTGCAAATGCTTGGTCGTCTGCGAATTCGCAATCGACTTATCCTGACAGTGAATAAAATTCTGAAACAAATCGAGCAGGAAAATGTAATTTCTGTGCAGTCGATCCGATACGCCTATAATCTCTCATTTGAGGAAGGCGGGAACATTTTTCGTTATGACAACGCCCATCCTCATACACATCTAGGGCATACAACAGCATTTCACATTCATCGCTATGATCTTCTAACAAACGCCTTATGTGAGTTGAGCGATGCCTATTACTAGCTGAAAAAACGAGGAGCCATCAAGATTAAGGTAAGCAAACACAAAACCTTGTAGCTCCTC
>JBCCWF010000497.1:0-5057 GCA_039194035.1 Cyanobacteria bacterium P01_E01_bin.6
CGGCGGGCTTAGCCCGCCGCCCCTCTATTGGTACTTTATTTTCCAGCAAACCCCTAAGAAACTAGCCAAACCGTCCGGTTACATATTCTTGAGTCGCGACTTGAGCTGGATTCTGGAAAATTTGAGTTGTAGACCCGTATTCTACCAAGTAGCCAACTTTGCCACCGCTCTCTGTTGGTTCTGCGTTGTAGAACGCGGTCATATCAGACACGCGTGATGCCTGCTGCATGTTGTGGGTCACGATGATGATCGTGTATTGCTCTTTCAACTCTTGCATCAACTCTTCAATGCGGAGTGTTGAAATCGGGTCAAGTGCTGAGCACGGCTCATCCATTAGGATTGCTTCTGGTTCAATGGCGATCGCCCGTGCAATACAAAGCCGCTGTTGCTGACCACCCGAAAGAGACAGCCCGCTTTCCTTCAGCTTATCCTTCACCTCATCCCACAATGCTGCGCCACGGAGCGATCGCTCCACCAGTTCATCAATATTGCCCTTGTACCCATTAATGCGAGCGCCAAATGCAATATTTTCATAGATGGATTTTGGAAATGGATTAGGCTTTTGGAAGACCATTCCAATACGACGACGTAGTTCAGTTGCATCAACTTCTTTGGAATAGATATCAACGCCATGATACGTAATCCGCCCTTTGATATGAGCACTTGGGATCAGATCATTTAAACGGTTGAAGCAGCGAAGTACTGTACTTTTGCCGCAGCCGGAAGGCCCAATGAATGCAGTAATTTTTTTTCCTGGAATGCCCAGAGTTACATTTCGAACAGCCAGGTTACTCCCGTAGTAGTATCCGGTGTTCTCAACTTGAAATACATGTTCAGTCTCAACAGCATTGGATGACATTTGAGCTTGCATGAAAGACAGCCTCTAGTGGAAAAATGACAAGAACGATTGCTAAGGGAAAATGACAAGAATGATTCTTAGGAGCGCAGTGAACTATCTATCAAACAAGCGTCTTCCTAAATCAGGCTTTTCAGAGCAGGGTAATAGAAAATAGCCATCTCATTGATGATAAATAGGTAGTCCCTTATCAAAAGACTACAGAGAGCGCTGAAACCTGTTCCGAATGAAGATAGCTGTTGCATTCATCACAAGTAACACAACCATCAGCACAATAATGGCAGATGCGGCGATCGCATGGAATTCTTCCTGGGGTCGAGATACCCAGTTGAAAATTTGAATAGGCAGTGCTGAAAACTGAGACTGAAACCCTTTTAGCGAAAATTCTGGAGCAAAGGGAACGAACGCAACAGCACCAACTGCAATTAATGGGGCTGTCTCACCAATTGCTCGCGACAGAGCCAGAATGGTTCCAGTCATAATGCCTGGAATGGCGGGGGGAAGCACGTGGGCACGAACTGTTTGCCACTTTGTGGCACCAAGAGCCATACCACCCATTCGAATACTATCCGGAATTGCCTTTAATGTTTCTCGGGTAGCCACAATAATGACAGGCAAGATGAGCAAAGCAAGCGTTAAGCCTCCAGCAAGAATGCTACGACCGCCCGTAATGAATGCAAGCACTCGCGCGAACACGAATAACCCCAGCAATCCATAAATAATGGATGGAACTGCTGCTAAGTTACTGATGTTAATCTCGATGAACCGAGTGAACCAGTTATCTTTGGAGAATTCTTGGAGATAAATACCCGAACCAACCCCAATCGGAAAGGCAACGGCTGCCGTAATGATCAAGAGATAAACAGTTCCGACAAGAGGAGGCCAGATTCCAGCTATCTCCGGTTTTCTTGACGGGGGACTTTGAATGAAATCAACGCTTAACGTAGATATTCCATCACCCACAAAGTCAGCCACTAAGAAAACCAGAACAAAAATAGCAGAAAAAGTTGCTAGCCAGCAGAATGCCTTGAAGATCTGATCATATCGATATCGTTTCTGAAGGTTGGGGTCAAAATTTTGACTACCCGAACCCTGCAACACGGAAGTTAGCTGACTTGAATCACTCGTCGTCATTCGTACTTCTCCTGATACTTACGGACAAACCAGTTGCTGAAAATATTGAGTAGTAGGGTGATAATAAACAGCGTCATTCCGACTGCAAAAAGGGTTAAGAACGCAATAGATCCATAGGGAGCATCACCTTTCGTAATCTGAACAATAAATGACGTCATCGTTTGCACAGCCACGCGAGGATCAAGCGTTAATGTCGGGCTTTGACCTGCCGCTAATGTGACAATCATTGTTTCACCAACAGCACGAGCAACGCCTAAGACAATGGAAGCCACAATTCCTGATAGTGCAGCAGGCAGAACAACACTCAAAATGGTTTCACGTTTGGTTGCCCCTAGAGCATAGGATCCTTGCCTCAAGCTCAGAGGAACTGCAAAAATTGCATCTTCGCTTAAGGACGCAATGGTTGGAAAAATTGCGAAGCCTAATACAACTCCTGCACTCAATGCATTAAAGGTTCCCAATCCAGGAATGAAGGTTTTCATATTAGGAGTTATAAACCGTTGTGAAAAATCGCCAAACACGACTGTTGGAACTCCCGCAAGAATTTCTAAGGTTGGTTTTAGCCATGCTCGAAGTTTTCGGGGGGCATATTCACTCAAGCAAACCGCTGCAAGCAACCCAAGAGGAATTGAGACAAGCAAGCCAATAACCGAGGTTAAGAACGTTCCAGACAGGAGAACGATAATGCCATACTGAGGATTCGCAAATAACGGAGTCCATTGAGTATCTGTCAAGAATCGCCAGATTGAAACTTGTTTGAAAAACTCTACGGTCTCAAAAATAAGAGTTGCAACGATTCCAAAGGTTGTGGCAACTGACACTAAAGCGAATGCACCACAAATAAAGATCACGATGGCTTCAGTTCGTTTGCTTGCAGCACGATTTGGCTGCCAAAGATTAGAACGACTGTTGTCATCTGCTGAAGGCCCAGGGAAAACACTGTCTGTCATAGTACTCTCAGTCGATAAACAAATGACTTCTATGCTGATAAGCGGTCAAGTCTTGAGGCATATGCAGATACCTATTGACACCTTACTCAAGCCGAGTTTACAAAACCTGTTATGCAAACACAAGGCTGTTCTGATAAGTAGATGCTCATAATTAAGCGTATTCTTCCAAATCCTGTGCCGCCCGCTGCGCAGGCGGCACAGGATTTGGGGCTTTAGTTTTAATTACGTCCAGGCACTTAACACACACGCGAAACCAAAAAAGCGTTGAATACAACAAACATCTTGGAGAGTAATAAGTTAATGCCCCTATCAAGTCTCCAAGATATTTTAATATCGTGCGTTATTCAGCAGTTTTCACTTCACCAGAAGCAAACTTGGCTTGAGATTCACTGTACTGTTCATCGTTGAGAACAACATACCCTGTGTCTCCAACAAAATCTTGGTTTGCAGGGTCAAGGTAGAAATCAACGAATGCTTTTACGGCTTCATTCTCTTCTGCTGCCTGCTTGTTCACATAGATAAACAGAGGACGAGAGAAAGGAGCGTAGTTACCCGCTAGGACATTCTCTTGGGTAGGGGCAACGCAACCTTCTCCACCATCAATCTCAACAGCTTTCATTCTGTCTTGGTTCTCGAAGAAGTAAGCATAACCAAAGTAGCCCATGGCATTGACATCACCTTCAACACCCTGAACAAGAACGTTGTCGTCTTCACTAGCTGTGTAGTCGCCGCGGCTTGCACCCTCTTCGCCATTGACGACATCCGTGAAGTAGTCAAACGTTCCAGAATCAGTACCAGGCCCATAGAGAACGAGAGAAGCGTCTGGATAACTTGGATCAACCTGAGTCCAGTTGTCAACCGTTCCTTGAGCTTCAGGTGACCATGCATTGGCCAATTGATCGAGGGTCATGCACTCTGCCCAGTCATTATCGTTGTTGACAACAACAGTGAGTGCATCAGTTGCAACGGGAATCTCAATCATCTCAATGCCATTCTCAGCACATGCTTCGATTTCTTCGGGCTTAACACCACGAGACGCATTGGAAATTTGAGTTTCACCAGCGCAGAACTTTTTGAAGCCACCACCGGTTCCAGATGCACCAACTGTGACGCTAACACCAGGGTTTGCCAAGCCGAATTCCTCAGCCATTGCTTCAGAGATTGGGAAGACAGTGCTCGAACCGTCGACTGCAATCTCTCCTTCGAAACCAGATGTAGCCTCTTCTGCAACAGGCTCAGCGCTATCAGTGGTTGTAGCTTGATCGCCGCTTGCACAAGCAGCAAGACCACCTACCACGAAAGTCAAGGATAGCGTTGACGCCAAACGCACAACACGCTTGCTAAAAGTCATAATTTAATCTCACCTTAAGTTGTACCTTGCGGCTATTCTTGTCGAACGATACTACTTGAAGGTAAAGAGAAGGTTAAGAAATATACCTATTTCCCATGAAATATACGTATCAACTTATGTTGATGCGTTCTATAGCGATTGATAGGAACTTTGTCTGTCAACTGTATTCAGCAGCACAAACCTCGTAGGTATTTAGGATGCAGACTTATCCAGAGAAAGATACGCTTGAAGTGGGATACGCATCTGACATGATTTTACCTACTGGATCGGGAACATACCTAATAAAGAGAATGTATTACGTCATCTATGATGGAAACTGTAACCTATGTGTCAATTTGGTGCGCTGGCTGGAGGCAGTAGATCAAGGCGATCGCTTTCAGTACACCCCGATGCAAGATGAGCACACCCTAGAAAAATTTGGTATCACCAGTCGTGACTGTGAACAGGGCATGATTGTGATTAACGGAGATTTCCCAGATCAGCGCTGGCAGGGGAGTGATGCGGCAGAGGAAATTGGCCGACAAGTTCCGTTTGGCAGCACATTTGTTGACTTATATCGCGCGCTTCCTGGAATGAAATGGTTGGGCGATCGCACCTATGAGCAGGTTCGAGATAATCGCTATAGCTGGTTTGGCAAGAGAACTAAAACCTACACCTCTAACTTTCCATCATGCCAGGATGAGTCTTGCTCAAAGTATTTTTAATACTCTGATGACGATTGGGCTAATAGGCTGTTGGGCTAAGGGATCTGCAAATAAAAAAGATA
>JBCCWF010000498.1:0-5056 GCA_039194035.1 Cyanobacteria bacterium P01_E01_bin.6
CAATAAAACAAAAAAAACAATCCTGTGCCGCCCGCTCAACGGGCGGCACAGGATTGGGGAAGATGCGTTTAATTATGGCTAGTGACTTATTCCGTTTCTTCAATGCTTAGGATTTGTTTATGTCTTAGCAGTTTCATGGCTTTTGGCGCATGGGCAGCCCTTGATGTTTGCTCTCACGGCATGCGTTGCAAACGACTAGATCGACTACCATGAAATGCCTAATTGCTTTGATGCTGGTTCAACTGCTCATTGCAGTACATCGTTGAACGAAAACATGTCGCGGATCAGTCGCGGATCAGGAAAATGTTAAGAAGACAAGAAAAATCTCTAGATGTTAACGCAAGATGGGGTAGGTCTAAATTTCGGTTATTCTTTGCCCAAGACAACTAGTCATCATGCTGAATCAGATCCACTTACGTACGCATTAGCCCAAGAACGAACGAATACGGCATACGATGAAGCTGCCTCTACATATTGAGTTATGTGTTCGTTATATATTTTGAGTTCTTGAAACGTAGACGGATGATCTGTCAGGGTCTTAGAGGATTTCTATTGGTGCTAGCTATGATGTATTTCGGTTGACGCTCGCTGCGTAATTATGACCACTCTCAATCCATCGACTATACGCCGACTAAAGAATTTGCCGCAGATATCTGGTGTGTGGGAGGGCGATCGCCGTTCCTTGATGCTGCCGCAAAACGACGCAGGAACCGATGATGATGATCACGGAGACTGTATTTTATGGGTCGACGGCCAAAATGCAGTGGTGCGTGCCATGGATGTGGTCACGCCTGATGTTGGTCTAGAAGCGATTGTCCGCACTCTACTGCGCGCCTTCGAGCATCCCCACGGAGGGGGAGAGCCAATGCGCCCATCCAAAATTGTGGTGCGCGATCGCGAAATTCAGTTTTTTCTGAGAGGCGTTCTACAAGAATTAGAGATCAGCGTTGAGCACGTTTCAGAGCTTCCCTTCATTAATGAGATCTTTCATGGACTGCAGGCATCTCTCGAAGCACGTCATCTCGCAGCAGACCAACCCTACCAAGATGCGCTCGATGAAGCCGCTTATGTGTTGTGGAACGATGCTCCGTGGCACATCTTAGATGAAGAAAAAATTATTGCGATTCATTTGAATCGTCCAGATGTAGAGACTTTTTATGTATCTACCCTCGGCATGTTAGGCGTTGAATACGGCGTTTTAATGTATCGCTCAGTTCACTCCCTCAAGCAGTTTCGACAGCGAGTGTTGACGGCAAATAACTCGGCTGAAGCACTTGAAGAAGCGTTCTTGCAACAAGATTGTTTGTTTCTGACCTTTGAGCAAGCCAGTGAGTATGACTTAGTTACGTCGGGGCTGGAAATGGGTCTTTTAGACCTGGACGATGATCTCAATCCAACGTTTGGTAATCTTCATCCGCTGGAGGGAATGCGTCCTTATCTATACGAAGAAGAAGCAATCTCAGCACTCATTGCTCTTGAGGCAATTCATCGACTGATTCGGCAGCATAGCAAGCGCCTGATGAATGAATCATTTCCGGCCATTTCTAGTAAGTATCGAATTCCAGATCCCTCTAATCCAGAGAAAAAGCTATCCATCCATGTTGAAACATTGCCAGATCTTGCGTCAGATTTAGCAACGATGACAGATACGTCATTGTCGGCCAAGGGAAATGAGTTACTGGAGTCAACGCCATCGTTCATTTTGCATGATGATTTGGTTCCACAAAACTCTTTCTATAGCCTCGGGGTACTGCCGTGGGATGTCCTAGAGTTGATGAGACCTAGCGTTAAAGTGTATCAACCCGCAGATGGCGAGTTTCCGACACAGGCTGATGGGTTCCCCATCATATTGATTCAGACGTCTCGCCCAAAAGCACTCACCATGATTGAAGAATTACAAGCATCCGGCGGCTTAAAAACCATCTGCTTTAACTCAGGTGAAGACCCATTGGCTCAAGAGTCATATGATTTAGGGCTGTTGCAGACCAACAATGGAGAGTTCCATCTTTTTGGTGAATTTGGTGAAATGGACCCGGTTCACGTTAAGGCTCGACAAAAATGGGATCAACGCTGCAAAAAAACGAAAGGCTACTGCGGTCTGGTGATTGCAATGGGGGTGAAAGGCGCATCTCGGGGCAATCCGAAGCTCAAAGATATGATGGGGTTATTTGAGGTTCAGAGTTTGTCCAGTCAAGAGTTGGGACTGCAACCACTTCAGCGTTTTCCATCCTTTGATCTCCGGTTTTGAGAAGAAAACGACGCCAGCAATCTCCAAAACCTTTCAAGTTTTCCCTTTGCTAACCATCACGACTTGGCAACGTTCGCAGATTCATAACGAAGAAATGAGCGATTGAGGCGCGCCTCAATCGCTCATTTCTTTGTAAATTTTGCCAAGTCGTGTGTACATCCTAATAATACGAGTGATTTCAACAAGAGAATAATTTGGATGGGCATGATTTTTGTGTGGCTTGTTCTCTAAAAAACGTTACATAGAACCTGCGAAGACGAAGAACTGTAACAGTTCCTCACGAACATATAATCTGGGGTCTGATGCGGTGATAGGATTCCAACAAAATAGTTCTAGAGAAGCACATATGACCGAAGAGCTTACTGGAAAAACTCCTAAGTTTGGTGGCAGCACAGGCGGTCTGCTCACCAAGGCTGAATGCGAAGAGAAGTATGCCATCACATGGACTAGCTCAAAAGAGCAAGTCTTTGAAATGCCGACTGGTGGCGCTGCGATCATGAACCAAGGTGAAAACCTTTTGTATCTTGCACGTAAAGAGCAGTGTCTCGCCCTAGGCACTCAGTTAAGGACTAAGTTCAAGCCAAAGATTGAAGACTATAAAGTCTATCGAGTCTACCCTAGTGGAGAAACTCAGTATCTTCACCCGAGCGATGGTGTGTTTCCTGAAAAGGTTAACGAAGGCCGTCCTTTTGCGGGTAAAATCGACCGAAACATTGGCAGTAACCCTGAGCCAGCTGCCGTTAAATTCACAGGAAAAGCCACGTATGAAGCCTAATTTAGTTAGGTTTCATCCTAATTAATTTTGGCTCATTGTTATGATGGCTAGTTTTAGAGGACGCTAAGTGGTCATAGGGCGATCTGACTACAAGGAATCACAATACGGCTACTGTATTGGCAGAATCTTTTTTGTCTTTTGGCAAATTGAGTTCTGAATTTTGGGTTCTTCGTTCTCAACAAAATATATGGGGGGTACGCGTTGCGTGCCCCTTTTTTAGTGTTGGTGAATTTAGCATTGACGAACAATTCCGCGTTATTATCGGTTGACTTGCGTTAGGTTACGGCATGGTTCTACCAGGGTTTGAGCAATTCTCGAAATTAGCCCACGAAGGGAATTTTGTACCGGTTTATCAGGAATGGGTTGCCGACTTGGAAACGCCTGTTTCTGCTTGGTACAAGGTGTGCTCTGGTCAGCCCTATAGTTTTTTGCTGGAATCTGTTGAAGGAGGAGAGCATCTTGCTCGGTATAGTCTGCTGGGATGTGATCCGATTTGGGTGCTAGAAGCTCGTGGTGGGCAAACCAGCCAAACGTTTCGCAATGGCGATCGCCAGAATTTTGAAGGGAATCCGTTTGATGTTCTCACACGATGCCTTAGCACCTATCATCCAGTTAAGTTGCCTCAGCTACCACCAGGAATCGGCGGACTTTTTGGGTTTTGGGGCTACGAATTGATTCGCTGGATCGAGCCGCGCGTTCCTGTTCACGCTGCACAGCCAGGTGATTTGCCAGATGGTTTGTGGATGCAGATTGATCATCTTTTGATCTTTGACCAAGTACAGCGAAAAATTTGGGCCATTGCGTTTGCCGATCTGCGTAACCCTGCGACGAATCTCAAGTGGGCCTACTCACAAGCCTGTCAAAAAGTTGAGCAGATGGTGCATAAGCTCCAGCTCCCTCTCTCGGGCAAAGACACCATACTAGAGTGGGTGCCGCCGAGTGTGAGCGATCGCCCCCAACTGGCTTACACCAGCAATATCACCAAGGAACGGTTTTGTGAGAGCGTTGATCGGGCGAAAGAATACATCAAGGCTGGAGATATTTTTCAGGTCGTTATTTCTCAGCGCTTATCCACAGATTATGATGGCGATCCCTTTTCACTCTATCGGTCGCTGCGTCTGATTAACCCATCTCCTTATATGGCGTATTTCCACTTCCAGGATTGGCAAATTATTGGGTCAAGTCCTGAGGTGATGGTCAAAGCAGAGCATGGGACAGAGTCAGAACGCAATGGCGAAGAGCCAGAGCCCCTGAAAGTAACGTTGCGGCCTATTGCAGGAACGCGTCGCCGCGGAACAACCCCCCAAGAAGATAAAGCGCTAGAAGCTGACTTACTGGCTGATCCCAAAGAAGTTGCGGAACACGTCATGTTAGTTGACTTAGGGCGGAATGATCTGGGGCGAGTCTGTGAAAAAGGAGCGGTTCATGTCGATGAGCTAATGGCCGTCGAATATTACTCTCATGTCATGCATATTGTGAGTAATGTGATTGGATCACTAGCTCCTGGTAAAACCGCATGGAATTTACTACAAGCTTGTTTTCCCGCAGGAACCGTCAGTGGTGCCCCCAAGATTCGAGCAATGGAAATTATTCACGAACTAGAAACGTGTCGTCGTGGTCCTTATTCAGGAGCCTATGGTTATTATGACTTTGAGGGGCAGTTAAATACGGCGATCGCCATTCGAACAATGGTGTCGCGGCGTCAAGATAGCGGCACATATGCTGTAAGCGTGCAGGCTGGGGCTGGGCTTGTCGCAGATTCTCAACCCGACAAAGAATACGAAGAGACCCTCAATAAGGCAAGAGGCATGCTTGAAGCCATTCGTTGTTTACAGAAATAAGAGCTTCTCGCCGCCATTCGAGGCGACATATGAGGAGCAAGGTCTAATCACAGCAATTCTCATTTTGGATTCTCAAGCCACTTTGAGGTGAAAAACGTGCGGAGAGAGGCGATTTTAGAACAACAAAATGATGGTTTTGGCCTTCAACACAGCTTTAGCCGCGAGAATCATTTTCATACTGAGAATTGCTGG
>JBCCWF010000499.1:0-5055 GCA_039194035.1 Cyanobacteria bacterium P01_E01_bin.6
ACAAAGATGTGCGTTAGAAGGTCCGTCGCCTTTACCATAGTCATGAGGAGCTACAAGGTTTTGTGTTTGCTTACCTTAATCTTGATGGCTCCTCGTTTTTTCAGCTAGTAATAGGCATCGCTCAACTCACATAAGGCGTATAATGCTATTGAGATAAATTGACAGATAAATCGGATCGAGTGAATTAGTTCTTAAAATCGTGACATGGTTATCGAGTAGGGCTTCGGGTTCGTAACGAGCGACAGGCACAGAGCCATATGGTGCCGCTTCCCAGAAGCGCTACGCACATCCGGCACATCCGCGAAGGCTTCGAGAATCTCAATTCTCTCAGGCCACGGCTCAAGGCCAGGGGTCGGGATAACAGCAGGGGATTGGGGAGGAAGATGCATCAGCTTCAAGAAAAAGTGGATCTCAGCTTGAAACTCTAGCATCTTCAGCCTTCCTTGAGAATGACATGGCCCTGGGTACTTATCACTCTCAACATCTGAGGAAAATAATCGATTTTGTGTTAAACAGAGAACCCATTTAAAAGTTTTCGTCAATTAGCATAGCCATGGCAAAGCGACACACTGTTTTCCTGGATCCAATCAACCTGTCCTATCTAGACTGGCAAACGAATGGGCAACCCGTCTTACTACTTCACGGATTAGCTGATCATGCTTTGGGTTGGTCAGCCGTGGGCGATCAGCTCGCCACACATGGCTACCATCCCATTGCCGTCGATATGCGGGGGCATGGCGAGAGCAGCAAGCCAGAACATGGATACGATTTTGATACGGTGATGAGTGACCTCACTCAACTCATGGATTATCTCGGTTGGTCAACAGCTCACATTGTGGGTCACTCGTGGTCTGGAAAGGTCGCAACCTACTGGGCAACGCGGCAGCCCGAACGATTTTTGAGCATGACGTTAGTAGACCCGATCTTTGTGTATGGAGTGCCTGGTATTTTTCGCCTAACGTTTCCATTATTTTATGGAACGCTGCCGTTTTTGAAAGGGATGGGACCATTTTCTGACTGGGATGGGGCCATTCAGCAGGGGAAGCAGATGAAACAATATCAGGATTGGAACGAATTACAGCACGCTGTTTTCCGTGAGAGTTTGGAAGAGAAGCCAGATGGGCGTATCGCTAGTAAGTTTACGACCGCAGCACGGGACGGGATTTTTGATGCAGTATTGCGGGTGCCGGGACTGACAGAAGATATCCAAGTCCCAACCTTGTTTATCCAGCCGAGCGATGGGGTGAATCGATTTGACTGGCAGCTCAAGCCCTATCGAAACCATCTGAAAAATCTGACCATACAAACAGTACCCGGCAATCACTGGGCTTTTCTGGTGAAGCCCGAGGTATTTAGCCAAACATTAATCACCTTCCTGCAAACGCTCGGTTGATTAGATAATTAGAGGGGTGTCAGAAAAGATGCGCCTGCGCCTCCTGTGAAATGGGCGAGGGAAAACTCACCCTGCTCGTTAAATACCTCGCCCTGATCTCCTTCAATACGAGCGACTCGAAATTGGTGATACGTTTTCATCGACTCCCAGAAAGACAGCAAATTCCCTGATTTCTCACCATATCGACCCGACGATTCATCAAAGACGCGCTGATGGTGCTTGGGCAAATCGTACCAAGGACATCGCATGTTGTCGTGATGGGCGTTGTGATAGCCAAAGTTGAGGTACAGCATATTGAGCCACGGGTAGCGAATCGATACGACGTTTGAGAACGTGTTGATTTGTTCATAGGCGCGATCGCGCTTCACAATGGGACTGCCTTGAACCGTGTATTCAAACGTATGGTGAAACGTCTCAACCAAGCGCAGCAGGCACACGAAAAGAACATACGACAAGCCATACAGGAGAAATGCTTTCCAGGACACGTAAGCTAGCACTGCCATCAATCCAATACGGTAGGCCAGAATGAGTGAGGTGCGTAGCCGGAGATGATACTTTTTCGGGTCAGTAAAAGGCGATGTCATCACATGCAGCCGAATCAGAAACTCAAAGCCAGGAATGTAAGCCCACTCCAGTGCGCGAATGAGCGATCGCACCCCCGATGGCAGGGTAGCGATGTATTCGGCATAATCAAACGGAATGAAATCGGTGACATGCACATGGTGGTTGATGTGATGGTCATAGATCTGTGGCCATGTCGAATAACACGCCCCATTCACATGCATCATGACGCGTCCCCAAAAGGCATTGAGCACACGAGACGCAAAGATAGTGCCGTGAATAAACTCATGGATTAAGACAGACGCAATGAGCAAGGCATGAGCCGTCAACATCACGCCCAGTACATTTCCCCACCACGGCTGGATAAACAAGAGTGTGACACCGGCGGCATATCCCAGCAACGCATAGGCGATCGCCGCAGTATTATTCAGTGCTTCTGCGAGCTTCGACGTTGGAGGGGTGATAGTTTGCGATGACATAACATTCAAGAAATACGACTCACCTCTATCGGTATATGGATTTATGCCTCGTTAAACTGTCGTGTGGGTTACCAAGAAGGAGATCATGTGTGAGTCAATGTTCCGATCTTCTACCGCAATACAATAGAAAATGGCCTACTCTGTTCCAATTGCTGGCGAACGATTTGACCAATGATCAGTACCTCGGCACCATTAAGAACCAAATTCACAACCCTGCGCCGCCCGCTCAGCGGGCAGCACAGAATTTATCGTTACTTGTGCCAAGGTACTTAGTTTGTAAGTATTTGTAAGTATCTGATAAATCAGGAGTTTGTCTCGTTAGACAACCCATGATTTAGGGCATTAGTGAATATATAAGAAGTTGGGCGTCATTCAAACCAAAAACCCAAATCCTGTGCCGCCCGCTGCGCGGACGGCACAGGATTTGGGAAGGGACGTTTAATGATGGCTCTCTACTTAGTTCTTCCGTTGTGTGATTTAACCATTGAGAGTGAGACGATGACACCGCAAGATACCGCTTTACTATTGATTGGTTTTCAAAATGATTATTTTGACCAAGAGGGCGTCCTAAGTAGTGTCATTGAAGAGTCGGCCAAAGCTACCAACACCGTAGGAAACACACTTCAATTACTACAGCACCTAGTTAAAACACCAACATTAATTATCTCTACCCCCATTTTCTTTACGCACAATTATGAAGAACTCGTTGAACCCGTTGGTATTTTGAGCACGATAAAAGACGTTGGTGCATTCCAGGAAGGGGCCAAAGGCTCTCAGACAATTGCAGAACTTCTACCCTTTCAGGACAACATTTTAGAAATTCCTGGAAAACGAGGCCTGAACGCTTTTATCAACACAAATTTGAGCAGTGTTTTGCAACAAAAAAACATTCAACATCTTGTTCTAGCTGGTGCCGTGACCTCCGTCTGCATTGATTCGACTGGACGTTCAGCGTATGAGCAGGGATACCAAGTATCCGTGTTGAGCGACTGTACGTCTGCTCGGACTCGCTTTGAGCAGGAGTTTTATTTTGAGAATGTATTTCCCCTCTATGCAACAACAATGACCTCGACAGAGTTATTGGCACAGCTACAAACAGTGGCAGTATAAGAATCTTGTGAGGGGACTGTTGTGGGGTATGTATGTTAGAAGGCAATGCAAACAATGAATTACATACCCAGATTCAATACCGCTTGATTGAGAAACTGACTGAGTCAGAACGGCGCTATCGCGAACTGGTTGAAAATCTTCGGGAGATTGTCTTTGAGTGCGATCGCCAGGGCTGTGTAACCTTCGTTAATAAAGCCTGGACAGAGACACTCGGATATGCAGTGAGTGACGTCGTCGGGAAACGCCTCGATGGCTTTATTGATAGTACTGATGTCGAGGTATGGCAATCGTTACTAGAACATCAAGCAGACTGTTGCGTAGAGCTGCGATTTTGTCATCAAGATGGTGACATCCGTTGGTTAGAACTCTCCATTCGATGTGACCGCCATGTGAACTTCTTCGGCTCTCTCATCGATATTACAGAGCGGAAGCAATCCGAAACCATCCTGAAGCAAACCAATGAAGATTTAGAAGTCAGAGTCCAGCAACGGACAAGCGAACTCACGAAAGCGAATCAGGAGTTAGCGGTCATGCTTCAGCGTCTGCAACAGGCTCAAGGGCAATTAATACAGCAAGAAAAAATGTCTGGGTTGGGTCAACTGGTTGCGGGTATCGCCCATGAAATCAACAATCCAGTCAATTTTATCCATGGCAACATTCCTCACATTCAGCAGTATGTTCAAGATTTACTAGGGTTAATGCACAAGTATCAGCAGCATTACCCACATCCTGTAGCTGATATTCAAGTCGAGGCTGAGACAATCGATCTGGACTTCATCCAAAAAGACTTACCAAAAACCTTGTCCTCTATGGAGATGGGTAGCAACCGCATTCGAGAGATTGTTAAATCCCTGCGTAATTTTTCCCGCCTAGACGAAGCTGACATTAAATCCGTCGATATCCATGACGGCCTCGACAATACGCTTATCATTCTGAATCATCGCCTCAAAGCTCATGCCGACAAAGTAAAAATTCACGTTATTAAAGACTACGCAACTCTGCCGACAGTCGAGTGCTATGCAGGGCTACTCAACCAAGTGTTTATGAATATCTTGGCTAATGCGATTGACGCATTAGAAGAACAGTCCCAACAGACATTACCCCCTATCGGTATCGATAATCCCAGTCAAATCACCTTGAGAACGTCTCTCATCAACGATCAATGGATTCAGATTGAGATTGCGGAAATGGCCCTGGAATTCCTCCCAATCTTCAGAAACACATTTTCGAGCCGTTTTTCACCACAAAATGTGTTGGCAACGGCACAGGAATGGGATTATCTATCAGCCATCAAATTGTCACTGAACGACATGGTGGAACCTTAGAGTGCTTATCTATCCCAGGGAAAGGCACTCAGTTCATCATTCGGATTCCTTTTGAAAAAGACAGCGAGGAGACTTGATAATCTCGGCAAGAACACGTAAGTAGCTAGCCATCATTAAACGTCCCTTCCAACTAAACAACACTCAGTAGATAAGGGATCTGCAAATAAAAAAGATACCCAATAGAGGG
>JBCCWF010000500.1:0-5042 GCA_039194035.1 Cyanobacteria bacterium P01_E01_bin.6
ATCCTACAGGGATTCAAGTGAGTGATGAGCAGTTTGATTCTATCCTGATTGAACATGACTCTTTTCATGGGGAATGGAATTACCAAATACGGCCTTCGCAACAACCATAACTGTTCAAGTTATTTTTGCGTAACTCCTAAGGTCGAATCGCCAGCTCGAACTGTCGTTCCATGTCGAAGGGAAAACCGCTGGCCTGAATGTGGTTGATCCTTATCTTGGAGTCAATGAGTTGACTGTCTTACCTGCTCATCAACACAACCTAAAAGTTGAGCTGTTCCTAAAGCCACCACTGTTTGCTACCTACTCTCCGGCTTTTATTGAGCAGGCACCACCTCAATATCAGAGCTTATTTTACAAATGGGTGAACCAAGTTCATTACTACCATCATGGTCACGATGCGTCATCACCTCAAGCCGCCTTTAAGGACATTTTGAGCGGGGCGATCGCCCTCCCAAACACGCTCTCGATTGATCAGCTACTTGCACAATCGGAGTTTTTAAGCTGGGAGCACCTGATGCGGAGACCGATGCTTCCGGAGATGCAACTCGTCATTCATCAAATTCTCAGTTGCCCTTACACCGGAAGGATTCGCCGAGCCTATCTAGAAAGCAAAGCTTTAGAGCTATTGGCGTTACAGCTTAATGCATTGACCCAACCTCAATCGCCATCCCATCCATGAAAACCAGACGACATGGATGGGATCTATCAAGCAGGGAAAATTTTGGCCTCTCGTCTTGATAATCCACCATCCGTAGAGGAGCTAGCACAGCAGGTCGGCTTAAATCGCCTAAAACTCAATCATGGGTTTCATCATGTGTATGGGACAACACCGTTTCGATATTTACGAAACTGCCGATTAGCGCAAGCAAGACTCTTGTTGACTGACTCCATGTTATCGGTTGAAGACATTGCTTATCGAGTTGGCTACACTAGCCGTAGCCGCTTTGCAACGGCTTTTTGTCAACTGTTTGGGCTGAACCCCAAAACGCTTCAACGCTATAGTCGCCTTACCTCTCAACACCGTTCCAGACAGAAGAGCCTTGCAAGCTAATATCGCGTCAGCTTTATTTTGAGGAGAAGATCTCTGTGGTGTGGGATTTTCTTTTCATTTATTTCTCAACAGAATGCGTAGACGCACGGGTTAACGTCTGATATGCTAAAGCGCAATGAAGGGGAGTAGCTTCGGGATGTGTTATCCCAATGCTTAAGTCAACATACTGGTGATGAACCTGGCTTAGGCAACAAGCATAAGATTTAGATGTTTGTCAGCGAGACCTTCACTGAGTTCACGGGTTAAGTGGGCTTGGTGAGGTCTGCCAAGATACTCGTCATGCTCACTCAGCCACTACATTTTTGGAGAGAGCATGGATATCTTGACTGGATTTACTGCTGGTCTACTGTTAATAACGTTGTCTGAGTTAGGGGACAAAACCTTTTTCATCGGTGCGATACTGGCCATGCGCCATGCCCGACGTTGGGTTTTTGTTGGCGTGATAACGGCTTTATTTGCGATGACGATTTTGTCCGTATCCCTTGGGCAAGTGGCTTCAATTATCCCGCCTCACTACGTCAAGTGGACCGCGATCGCCCTATTCCTGGGATTTGGAGGTAAGTTAATCTATGATGCAATATGCATGGACGGAGGCTGTGGCGTGGGTGATGAACAAGCTGCTGCCCTCGCCGCCATTCAAGACCAAACCCCTGTAAAAGCTATCATTCACTCAGGGCGGGCGATTGTGCTGAAAGCATTTACGCTTACCTTTGTTGCAGAATGGGGCGATCGCACTCAGTTTGCCACCGTTACGTTATCCGCTGCTCATCATCCATTGGGCGTTACCCTTGGAGCAACATTAGGTCATGCAATTTGCGCGGCGATCGCCATTCTATGTGGCACGTTCATTGCTGGCAAGATTTCAGAGCGTTGGCTTACCGCGGTAGGAGGAATCCTATTTATTTTATTTGGCATCATTACAGCCGTAGACATGAATCTAACTTAGGAAAAGCACGTAAATACTATTAAGTCTAAGGATGAATGGTGGTGTGGGGGCGTAGTCTCCACACCACCATTCATCCTGTCATTGAGCAATGCCAGAAATGAATGCGTTTAAGGCGCATAATTTTGTGGGCAACCCTGTAACCTAATTGAGATTCATTCTCTTCAAGCTCAGCGATTAAACCTACGTTGTTACAAGCAGATGTAATGACTGGCTTTCCTGAAGGCTTGAATATTGGTGTGAGGGTAAGCATGAGAAAGTCACGACAGGGTTTTAGTTTTCTGCTGATATCGACAGCGGCATTTAGTCAATGGGCGATCGCATCAACGGTATCAGCACAGCAGCAATCTCAAGGGGCGATCGCCCATCACGGTAGTGCAACAACAGCGACAACCTCAGAGCCCCCAGTCGCCAACCATTCAGACCGTTATTCTGTGGAATCTGAGCTATCAGAGTCATTACTAGAACAAGATGCGCCACGGTTAAGCCAGATTGACCATCCAGCAACAACGCTCCATGAGTGGATGGCACAGATCTCTGAGTCCGTTGTCGAGCCTGCTCAGATTACAGATATTCAGCTCAATGTCACGGATATAGGCGTTGACATTATGCTGGTTACTGAGTCTGGAATGCTGGCACAACCCACTATCCAGCAGGCAGGGAATGCCCTGATTATAGAGATTCCCAATGCTGTACTGGATATTTCTGGGGATGACTCATTTCAGCAATTTGATCCGGCAGCAAGCATTGTCCTGGTGGAAGCATTGACGGTAAACGAGCAAGCGGTTCGACTAACCATCACGGGCACGGATGCTCCTCCCATGGCTGACATTGCCGCTGAGGCCCAAACCCTAGTTTTGACTATTGCTGTAGGCGATCCAACCACCGTTTCTGTCGATGATGAAGCGATTCAAGTGGTGGTCACGGGGGAACAGGGTAGTCGCTATGTCGAACCCAATACCTCCACCGCCACCCGAACAAATACGCCCCTGCGCGATATTCCTCAGTCCATTCAGGTTATTCCCCGTGAGGTCATCGAAGATCAGCAGCTCATTCAATTAACCGATGTTGTGCGGAATGCAAGTGGAGTGCTAGGTCGGAGGGGTGATTCTAGAAACCAATCCTTTATTAGCCGGGGGTTTGGTGCCGCAACGTTGCGAGATGGGTTTCGGATAAACTTTGGCGGCTTTAGTGGCAATACTGGGTTTGCAGAACTCTCTAACCTTGAGACGGTCGAAGTGCTAAAAGGCCCCGCCTCAATTTTGTTTGGAGCCCTAGAACCTGGCGGAGTGATTAACCTCGTCAGCGAACAACCCTCAAGCGAGTCCTTCTATGATTTAGGATTCCGCGTTGGCAATCGCGATCTGATTGAACCCAGTCTTGATCTCTCTGGGCCATTGACCGATGATGGTCGCCTGGCCTATCGACTCAATGCCCTCTATCGCAGTCAGGAAAGCTTCCGCGACTTTGACACGGATATTGAGCGATTCTTTGTCGCTCCCACGCTCCGTTGGCAGATCAGCAATCGCACCGATCTAACGTTGAGTCTGGAATACAGCGATGATGAATGACCTGCGGATAATGGCCTGGTTGCAGTGGGCGATGAGGTCGCTGATATTCCCTTTGATCGGGTGTTAGGGGAACCCGATGATTTTGCCGAGAATGAAACCCTGCGAGTGGGCTATGACTTTGAGCACCGCTTTAGCGATCGCTGGAGAGTTCGCAATGCGTTTAGATTCACTCGGTTAGATACGTTCCAGTTCAGTGCCTTCAGCGGATTTGGCCCTTTTGATGAAGCCACAGGGCTGCTCGCTCGAAGCTTCGCAGTCAATGATCAGCCCAGTGACACGTTTGAGCTACAAACTAACGTGGTGGGCGAATTCAATACTGGTTCTATTGAGCACACCCGATTGGTGGGGGTTGATCTGTATCGGCGAGAGGAAGTTGATACGTTTCTAGCTGATTTCTTCTCCCCAACGTTTCTCAACATCTTTGATCCGGTCTATGGCCTTGTTCCGCGCCCTGATCCAGATACGCTGCCCGTTGCTGCGAGTAGTAGCGCCCAATCAGATGCATTAGGAATCTACATCCAAGACCAAATAACCCTGCTAGATAACCTGAAACTGCTCGCCGGGGTTCGCTACGAAACCATCGAACAGGAAACGACCAATAACCCATCATTTTTTGTCCCGACAGCGTCTGAAGTCACGCAAAATGATGATGCGTTTAGTCCACGATTTGGCATTGTCTATCAACCCATTGAGCCTGTATCTCTATACGCGAGCTATACTCGTTCCTTTACGCCAAGTTTTTCAACGGATGTCTCGGGTCAGCCCTTGGAACCAGAGCGGGGAGAACAGGTTGAAGTGGGGGTTCGAGCTGAACTTTTAGACGGGAGGTTAACAGCTGGCCTCGCATTTTTCAACATTACGAAAGAGAATGTAGCTACGACCGACCCCGAAAATCCATTCTTCTTGGTCGCGACCGGAGAGCAACGCAGTCGTGGTATCGAGTTAGATGTCACTGGAGAAATCTTGCCAGGGTGGAACATCATTACCAACTACGCCTTTACCGATGCTGATATTACAGAAGATAATTCAGGCATTGAAGGCAATCGAATCGCAGGTGTGCCTGAACATAATTTCAATCTGTGGACAACCTACGACATTCAAACAGGCCCACTCAAAGGGTTAGGGTTTGGCTTGGGCGCAAATGTTGTCAGCGATCGCTTTGGAGACGATGCCAACAGTTTTGAAATCGGGAGTTATGTCCTCACAAATGCGGCTATTTTCTATGCGCGGGATAACTGGCACACAGCCGTCAACATTCGGAATCTATTGGATATTGACTACATTCAGGGCGATGGTGTCAATCGACTATTTAATATTCAACCGGGTGAGGACTTTACAATAGACCTCTTGCAATATTCATTCCATCATGTGCTTTGGACATATTCTCGTGCCTTAGCCAGCCAGCGACAGCTCATAGTTGTAGATTGCGGCAATCAAGTTTCCTCGTAGATTGTAGCGACAACGACGGTTACGATAG
>JBCCWF010000501.1:0-5040 GCA_039194035.1 Cyanobacteria bacterium P01_E01_bin.6
ATTCCAACGTTTTTGTTTTGTGTGGGGTTGGTTGGCCCACCCACCCCCCCCAACACAATATCTCGGGGATTTTCAATTTTCATTCCTTAGGCTAAGACAGTGTTGATGCCGAGATTCGGAGGATCGGCGACCCACTCCGCGAATAAAGGGATAATGCTATCACTTTCTCCGATGGGACTTGCGACATGAAAGTGAACGGTTGAATATTGATGTCGATACTGTTCCACTACATGGGCGATCGCATCGGTAATCTTTCCTGAAAAAAGAAAGTAAGGAATGATCGTAATCGATTGGGGCGCACCGGTTTTAAATTCTGCTGACAGGTCATCCAAACACTGTTCGAGGCTGGGTGACAGTGACCAGTAAGCTGTTATTGCTCCTAGTTGATGGGCGATCGCCTCAGTCACCTGGTTGCCCCCAATTTTCTTACTGCCATGGCTCACAAAAATACGCATGGTTTGAATCGTCGGGTTTTGCGTCGTTGGCAGCTGGTTGTCCAACCAATCTGCTATCCGGGGATGATTGCCGACATGGGAGCGCAATACTAATTGCACCGACGATCCAAGCATCTGCTGTGCAAGGGCAACTGCTTCTGGGACATCGTCGCGCACATGAGCTCCAGCCAACAAAAATAGCGGCAGCACCGCCATGACAGTCATCCCGCGACGTGCAATATGGTGACCAAATTCAGCAATTTGCTCATGCAGTGGTGTAGTCGCTAGTTCTAACGCTCCAACTCGAAACACAATGTTGTCAGGATGGGCAAAAGCCGTGTCTTTATCCCCGTTTTTTGATGGCGACACCTGGGAGACCGTTAATGCCTGAACGATTCTCTGCGCTAACCTCTGAGCTGATAGTGCAGAGCGAGTATCCCGACTACCGTGATAAACAAAGAAATAGGCGATGTGTTCATGCATAACATTGCATTCAATACCGAATAACAGAGAAAGCGGAATGAAAAGCTGACACACCAAATTCTAAGGCTTTATAAAACCTGAACATTCGGTTAAAGAATTGAAAGCGGGTAACGCGATTCGAACGCGCGACATTCACCTTGGCAAGGTGACGCTCTACCACTGAGCTATACCCGCGAGCATTGACTGCTTATCTAGAGTGCCAAACTACAGACTATCTGTCAACAGCTTACCTTCTTTCCAAAGACCATACCTTAGACTCTCAATCTAACCGAACACAGGAAATGCATTAGGATCGACGAGAACGATTGGCTTTACTGGCTTTACGAAAATACAACTCATCTGAACGCACTAATCCACAAGAACCTGCCGAATGCTTGCCCTATGAATCCGTTTCAGGGGCGATCGCCCGCTTCATGGAAGATAATGCCTGAACATTTTTGCCTGAGTTGATCATGGGGGTTGACGATTCTGGGAAGGTGGCTCTCACTTGCTGCATCAGACTTGCCAATTCAATAGCATTCATGGCATATTCCCAGCCTTTATTGCTTTTAATGCCCGCACGCTCCAGTGCTTGCTGCATGGTATCGACAGTCAAAATTCCAAAGATGACCGGAACACCGGTTTGAAAGCTGGCTGCGGCAATTCCCTTAGAGACTTCAGCCGAAACATAGTCAAAATGGGGAGTTTGCCCACGAATCACGGCTCCCAAGCAAATAATCGCGTCGTAGCGGTTAGTTATGGCAAGCTGTCGAGCAAGCAATGGGATTTCAAAGCTGCCTGGAACCCAAGCATAGTCAACTTGAGTTCCTTGAGGATCAGGATCGATGCCATGACGCCTTAGGCAATCTTGACATCCTTCTAATAATTTCCCAGTCACCAGATCATTAAATCGACCGATGACCATGGCAAACCTCAAGCCAGAAGCTTGAGCAAATGAGCCTTCAAAAACTGTCATATTTTATTGAACGTTACGACGACTGGTTAGAGACTAGGCTCCAAAATCACACCACGAACAAGCAAATCACGAATTTATCAATCGTGAATACAGAATTCAGTGATGTCGAGGTGACAGATGCTGCTGTGACAGAGTTATACAACGAGGTAATTGAGACTGCCAACGGCAAGTACCAGCACCACCCAGACAATAGAACCCAACAAAATTAAGCGCTTTGACTGATCCCAGTTCTGAGGAGTAGCGTATCCAACAGGAACTGCAATCACTAATACGAACGACATAATAACCAACAATGCCAAAGCGATCTGGAACAGAATTGTCAGCATAAATCTACCTCTCAGTAATGCAAAAAATAGCCATCAGCGCTTAGAGAAGCATCTCTGCTACAGCGCAACTCTGAATAGTACCCTACCAGAAAGTGCGCCTTTCTTCGGCCTGAAGTTCAACAAACATACCGTTAGTCCAAGCTTTACGAGATGAGTAAAACAGGCAATAGCTTCTCTCAAAACGACATATGTCATCACGAGCCAGAATGAGAGAGGTAATCAATTTATTGCAAATTCGTAATATTCTGAGGCTGGCGCCCCAAGCAATAGCGCATCGAGATGCCATTGTTGGGGCGTCTTTAATACCGCCAAGCTACTGAGAAGCCAACGATATGAACTGTATAAATTGTCTGGGTCTTATTGTTCAGCGCTGTAGACAGCCATCAATCGGTACTCTTCTCCAGCCGCTACTTCGACAACATCATTTGCAGCATTGGTTGTTTCAACACAGACAAATCGCTTGTAGTCTTCGTCTGCTAGATCTGCCATTTTGGCGGAGATGTCGACCCAAGGATTCCACACCACAGCACTTTTGCTACCGGTGGATGTAACGCGAAGGCGACGCCCCAATGCTTCATCGTTAATCACTAATTCATTAGGCACATCCAGGTAAATGCGATCAACTTCTTGGGCGATCGCCACATCCCCATCCTGAGTTTTTTCGGCTCCGGCATCGACCTTATCGATATAGCGCGTTTTGTCGAGGCCGACGACCGTCACCTGGCTGATGTCACCCACGGTGAAGTAGGTGTGGAGTGCTTGAGTCAGCAGAAAGGATTGGTCACCCTGATTGCGCGTCACAAGGGCAATGCTGAGAACATCGCCGACTACAATTTCAAGGGTGAGTTCGAAGAACTGGGGCCAAATACTGCGCGTTTCCTCTGTATCGCTAAAGCCGAGGATGACCTTCGTGTCGCCTCCGTCTGTCGTTGCAGTAGACAGAACATTCCATAACCGATTCCGTGCGATTCCATGACTGGCGCGACCCAGGCCTTCTGGATCAGGCCCAAACCAAGGCCAGCAAATAGGAGTTCCTCCTTTAATCGCTTTTCCTTCTTTGTAGTAAGCCGTTTTACTCAGAAACAAAAGATCATCTGACTCGGAGATAGGTTGAAAAGACAACACTTGTCCGCCGTAGATCGAGATTCGTGCTGTTGCTTTTTCATTGGCGATTTCAATTGTTGGAAATCCGCCATTGCCTTCAACAAACGTCAGTTGCTTGTCGATACCGTAATCCGCGTTGAGTTGCTCAATAGTCATGGAGATATCTGCTGAACTGCTCCATCATTATCTACTGGACAGGCCATGCTGTTTAGATGATTGCAATCTTATGAATCATCCCCATACTGTGAATACGTAGATGAAATAAATCAGATATGAACTGCCAATTGTGCCGATGAGTGCTCTCGCCGACAATGAGTCATAGGACAAAAACAACACCACGCAACTGACAATAACGGCCAAGATTTCGAGGGGAACAACGATGTTGCCATAGTGTCTTGGGTCCCAATAGGACACGGGGCTAATAAATCGCCAGTTTGAGAAAGGAAGAAAGTGACGGTGGGCGTCATCATGATGTAGCGGCAAGTCTCCAGCAATATGGAGCATCATGCTGATGAAGAGGGCGATCACCACAGTCGACTTTCCCCAGATGGAGATAGCTAACCCCAACACCATCAGGGGCAACGAATTGAACACATCGATAAAATTCTGCCAATTCTCTTGAAAATAAACCTGTGACCAAATGATTCTCTCTGGTGTTTTTCGGAGTATCTTCTCGACAAAATAGAACACGAAAATGGGGATATCTGGCAAAATCGCGCCCGTTACAATTGCCAGCTGAATTGCCAACCCTTGCTGACGACCCATAAAGAACAAATTGACCATTGCATGTGCAGGTGTGTTCATAAGCGATGTGGCGAGTTTATCTAACTAGACTAATGGGTGATGCAAAACTGTGCAGCAACCATCGCACCTTATTGTTTGTCATTCGAATGAATGTGATCGCCAACATGCCGACGCAGGCATTCAAGCAGCGACTGAAGCCAAAATGCCTCAACGCCAAGGACAATGGGATTTGTTGACCCAAGGGTTTTGGCTCCGCTTACAAATTCTTGCTGTGTCGCTGCCTTGCACGACAGCTCACTAGGGTGAACACTCAACATTATTTGCGTTGATTCAGGACGACAGTAGCTCCTGATTGAAGTGTTCCGGGCGATATCACCCGTGCATAGAGTCGGCTTTGTCCGGGGAATTGCTTTTGGCTCATGCGGCCAAATTTGCGGTCGGAGAACCAGCGCATATTTTTTCGGCAGGGTGCGGCATAGTCGGTGATTTCGACGACCACGTCATTTCCCAGACTGAGTTGAGTGCCAGGGGCGATCGCGCCCCAATCGAGGCCACGAATGGTTACGTTTTCTCCGGCAGATCCAGCAGTGATGGGATGTCCCTCAGCATGGAGCTGATCGATGATGTCCTGCGACCAGAGGCAAACGGCGCGGTCGGGGCCACCGTGATAGGTGAGATTGTCTTGGCGATCGCCCTCCAGACCTGCGGTGGTAACAACGGCAGATGGAACGGCTAGTTTGGGGACACCGCCATCGGAGACATTAAGTTGAGTGATATAACCCTGCATGATGTGACTTTATCGGTTGCTCTGTATCAGTAGCTTGGCGTTATTAAACTAAAAACCCAAAAACCTGGGGCGCTCCCCAGGTTTTTAAAGTGAGTTTATTGATGCTTATCTACTCAGCTTAGGGATCTGCAAATAAAAAAGATAAGGGACTTGGCAAACTTCGCAGATTCATCACGAAGAAATGAGCACTTGAGGCCCGCTTAGCGG
>JBCCWF010000502.1:0-5033 GCA_039194035.1 Cyanobacteria bacterium P01_E01_bin.6
CCCGCCGAAGGCGGGGACAACCACCAACATACGCAAAATAGATGAGTTTTAGCTTACGGCAGACGATGACGACGGTGATGACTGGCATTGATCGAGGAGAGTCAGAATCGCTTCGAATTCAAAGTTCTGCACTTGTTCGGTTAACGTGGCTTTGATGTCAGCAGCCGTCGGTGGAAGTGCTTCGATCAACCTGCTCATGCCAGGCTCGTCTAGATCTTCCAGAGCTTGTCGCATCTGAGTAATCCACGACGCAGGCAGTCTCTGAATGTCATCCTGCGTGAGTGGGCGGATCTCCCCGTCTGACACTGGTGCGGATTGAGTGGCATCCTCAGATGGGTCGCGATAGCGATAGGTCACATTCAAAAGATGTTGAATTTTAGAAAACAAATCCTCGACTTTGAACGGCTTCCTCAAATAATCGTCACACCCTGCTTTCGTCATGATGGCTTGCTGGTCATCAAACACACTTGCCGTTAGGGCAAGGATCTTGGTTTCTTTTCCCTGAGGCTGTTTCTTGATATATCGTGTTGCTTCGCAACCATCCATTTCAGGCATTCGCAAATCCATGCAAATCAAATGAGGGTGCCACTGACTCCACAGGGCGATCGCCTCTTTCCCATTTCCAGCTTCTTTTACCTCGAATCCGATTTGAGATAATAATTGAACGGCCAATTCTCGACTCTGCCACGTATCATCCACCACCAAAATTCGATAGTCAGGTTGGTTGGGCGCTAGGCCAATCACGTCCTGACTTGGCGTATCGACACGGGCAGCCGCTGTTAACACGGTGCAGGGAAACGAAAAGCTAAAGGTCGTGCCTTGTCCAAGAATACTCGTGGTCTGTAGTTTGCCCCCTAAAAGCTCTACGAATCGGCGACTGATCGGAAGTCCCAAGCCAGTCCCTTGGCCTGCACTTTTTCCAGTCTCGCTTTGGGCAAAGGGCGTAAAGATCTTCTCTACATCATCTGGCGCAATGCCTGGTCCTGTGTCTGCAACCTCAATTTGAATAATGCAGTGATCATGCGTTGCCGCAGAGCTAGGGTGAGGTGTTAAATGACCAACATCAGGCTCGTCTGAGAATTGAGCCTCCACCTGAACCATCACTTGTCCCGTCGCGGTAAATTTGATGGCGTTGCCGATTAAATTAATTAGAACTTGTCGTAATTTGCGTTCATCGGTTTGAATGGCCTTCGGCATGTTCGCATCATGTTCAACAATGAGGTGCAGATTTTTTATACTGGCCTTCATCTGAAACAAATGTTCGACGGTTTTGAGTAGATTGGGCAAGTTGACAGGAGCGAGATCAACCGTCAGCTGACCAGACTCGATTTTAGACATGTCTAAGACCTCGTCAATCAGCTCAAGCAAATGCTCCCCGCTGTGATTAATGATGTCTACGGTTTCTTTTTGAGTGATAGAGAGGGTGCGATCGCGATGCATGAGTTGGCTAAAGCCGATAATGGCATTGAGTGGTGTGCGTAATTCATGGCTCATCTTGGCCAGAAAATCACTTTTTGCCTGGTTTGCTGCATCAGCATCCTGTTTTGCCGCATTGAGTTCAATGGTTTTTTCGGTAACAGCTTGCTGCAAGTCCTGTTCTCGATTCGACAATATTCGCAGCATGTACTGAAATGCTCGTGCCAGTTGCCCCAACTCATCAGGACGACGCCCTAATGTTGAAAGGCGTTTCAAATGCTGAGCATTGAGCTTGATCACCGGATCGCTCAATCGTCGAGCGATGGAGGTGATTTGCATAATTGGAACAATAATGGTTCGTTTTAACAGCTGATTAACAATCAACGCTAAACCCAGGAATATCGCCAGGTTGATGGGCATCCACTGGACTAGCTCAGCAATGGTTTGCCTGTGTAGGCTCGAGGAAGGAACGTAGACGGTTTGAGCTGTCGTGATTTCATTCAGTTCCCATCCAAATCCATGCTGATCCCCATAGAGGTCGAGCATGGCTTGGGGGGCATCACTGGGTTTTCCGTGGCATTGGAGGCAGCTTTGGCGGTTGACCGTAATCGGGCGGGCAACAAAAAAAGCTCGCTGGTTAGGGTCTTCTGAGGTTGGAAATGGGCGGTATCCAGATAACTCGGTCTTTCCGGTATCGCGAAAAATCTGGATGACATCTTTTTCATAGTCATCGGCTTGATCGCGCAGATTTGTTGGATTAATGGTTGCCTCTTTGTAGAAAATGGAGCCCTTGTCTACAACCTTGTTCGCAAAATCATTGAATACCTCATGGGCTGAGTAGGACGGTACCAATTCAGGGACAAAATAGTCTGGATTCGTTTGGTCACTGAGTAATTGTGCTGCGATGCGATCGCTCGTATAGTTTCGGTTGCTCTGCATCAAGTTCAATAACAACAGCGCTTGCCGATTCATATCGCGTTCAACATGCCCGTACAACAGCGTGGAGAGAAATACGCCAGTGGTAAGGATGCTGATCACAAAGATGATGCCCAGGATAAGGCTGAATTGATGAGTTAGTTTTGTGTTCCACGGATTGAGCTTCATGGCAGTCGTGGGGGACGAGAGTGGGCAAGTGTCAATAATTTGTGTCAAACATGAAAAAATCCATAGTCAACTTCTTGATCTGCCATCAGCTGACTAACTGGTTTTCCGCAACATATACCCTACGCTGCGAATGGTTTGGATGAGACGTCGTTGTTGGTTCGCTTCTAATTTTTGTCGCAGCCGCCGCACATACACTTCAACGACACTGTCGTCTGTGGAAAATTCCCATTCCCACACGTGTTTGAGAATCTGCTGGCGCTTTAGCGCCTGTTCTGAGTGGAGCAAGAAATATTCCAGTAAATTGAACTCTTTGGTGGTTAGCTCAATTTCATGAGAGTCACGGTATGCAACTCGTTTGTATCGATCGAGCCGCAAGTTGTCATATTCTAAGGTCTCTTGAGGAGATAACGCGGCGGTTCGACGAAGGTTGCACCGAACACGAGCGAGGAGTTCGCCAACACTGAAGGGCTTGGTCACGTAATCATCAGCGCCTGCATCCAACCCGGCAATGCGATCGCCCACGTCTGTCTGAGACGTCAGAAACACAATAGGGGTCGTTTGGTCTGATTTGCGAATCCGTTGGCAAATTTCAATACCTGTAATGCCCGGCAACATCCAGTCCAGCAAGATGAGGTCAAAGGAATCGCTTCGTGCTGTCGCCAAGCCAGAGAACCCATCATAGGCGGCATCAACCTGATAGCCTTCTGCCTGCAATTGGGATGTTAATTGGTGGGCGATCGCCACATCGTCTTCCACAACCAGAATTGAGTCAGCCATCGTACACCAACCTCCTATGTTGCTTTAATCGGCTTGCATTTTAGGCGGGATGGGCGGGATTCTGGGGCGCGGAGCGCCCCAGAATCCCGTTAAATTTTCCCTGGCTTAAGTTATAAGCCCTTAGTTATAAGCCCTTTAAGTGAGCCAATCAGTAGATAGGCATCAATAAACTCAATCTAAAAACCTGGGGAGCGCCCCGGAGCGGCTCCCCAGGTTTTTAGGTTTTCAGTTTTAATGACGCCGAGTTACTGATAAGTAGCTAGACATAAGTAAACGTAACCTTCCAAATCCTGTGCTGTCCGCGCAGCAGGCGGCACAGGATTTTGGTTTTTGGTTTTAATTACGTCCAGGTTCTTACAACTGAACATTAGTGGAACCAGCGGTGTCGTGACTGAGGCGCATATGAGAGCTGAGTTAAATTTTGCGAGATGATAAATGAATGTGCGGAATGATGAACACACTGGTTGATGTCGCTACTAAGGAGATAGCCATAAGTAAACGTATCCTTCCAAACCCTGTGCCGCCCGCGCAGCAGGCGGCACAGGGTTTGGGGTTTTGGTTTTAATTACGTCCAGATATTTACCAATCAGACAATCACAAACCGTTCCGCTGCTAATGGGTAACGCATTATGGGAATTGATTCAACTCATCGCGATCGCATCCTCATCGTAGATGACCAACCGGATAACCTCCGACTGTTGTCAAGTATGTTGACGAGCGAAGGCTATGACGTGCGTCGAGCCATGAGCGGTACCCTAGCGCTGCGTAATGTGCAGACGAATCCTCCAGATTTGATTTTGCTCGATATCAACATGCCTGAACTGAGTGGGTATGACGTGTGTCAGACCTTAAAAGCAGATCTACACTCTCGTGGAATTCCCATTATTTTTCTGAGCGCTTCCAACAGTGAACATGACAAGGTGAAAGCATTTGACGTTGGAGGCGTTGACTACATCACAAAGCCGTTTCAAGTGCGGGAAGTCCTTGCCCGTGTCGCAATGCAGCTCAAGCTTCAGACCCTCAATCAGCTCCGTGAAAATCTATCGCGGATGCTGGTTCACGATCTGAGAAGTCCACTCTCGTTTATTACTTTCTCTAGCAGTGCCTTGTTATCTAAAAGCTATATCGAACCTGAGGATCAAGAGACCCTTCAGCATATCTACACAATGACCCAGAGGCTGAGTCATATGCTGAATGACCTATTGGTTGCGGCGAAACTTGATGCTGGAAAGCTCGTTCTTCAACAGACACCTGTTGATTTGAATGTGTTGATCACAGAGGCCATGAGTGCATTCACATTTGAATCAACTATCAAGCAAGTGTCACTGATGCCTAAACTTCCAGAATCACCTCATGAACTCTCCCTCGATGCCAATCTTTTCCGGCGAGTGTTGGAGAACTTGATTGCGAATGCGATTAAGTTCTCTCCCATGAATGGAACGGTCATGATTGAGCTAACCCATCAACATCAATCCAATTCAGACTGTCCTAAAACAGTGATTCGGATTAGCGATCAAGGGATGGGGGTTCCAGATGATAAGCGCCAGGATATTTTTAAGCCCTACGAAATTGGACAATCTGTAGACGGCATTTCTCAGATCGGACTGGGGTTGAGCTTCTGCAAGATCGTTGTCGATGCTCATGATGGCAACATTTTTGTAGAAGAGAACCAGCCCACAGGCGCTATTTTTAACGTGATTTTGAATTAACCTAACCCCAACCCATGTTGGGGTTAG
>JBCCWF010000503.1:0-5015 GCA_039194035.1 Cyanobacteria bacterium P01_E01_bin.6
CGGCGGGCTATGCCCGCCGTCCCTCTATTGGGTATCTTTTTTATTTGCAGATCCCTTATTTATTACATTACGATCTCATTGGTGAAATAAGGTCAATTTTCTGAGCTTGCCAATGACGCATTCAACAGATGAATATTGACGATCTTACCGCCTAATAATGTAATCCGTCGCATTTCGTCATTCATGCGATGAAAGGGCACCTGCATGTATTGACTGTCACTATGGCGAATAGGAGATTGATGACTAGCCGTCACGTCATTCTGCTGTAAGCCGCTGACCTCATAGACAAAAATTCGACTGTCTAGACTAGAGGTTTTGCTTGTTGCGCGTTGTCCTAACATAACTGATACCTCCTAATGAATCGTGATCGTTGGTTCTCAAAGAAAATCGTGAACAGCTCAAGCAGGTGTGATGCTAGCAACCCGCCCGCCCGCTTTATTAATGCGCTGTAACGTTTTAGAGAGAGCTTCATAGGGTACAACAAACGTCTTATTGCTACGGCGAACACTGGGATATCCTGGCAAACGCACTCCAGCAACTTCAATGCGATAGAGATTGCCTCGTCCTGTAGCCATTTCAGGCCGACCAAAGACTCGTTGAGGAGCATTTCCTCTCGATGTTTGATATGCCCAGCCATTGCTGTTTAAACCTGATGGTGGAACCACTGCAGATGCACTGCCCATCGCTAATTCCGACGCTAACCGAGACTGCTTCCCTGCAATTTGTGAGCGATCGCTATTAGCGTAGCCCCGGTACAAACTAAACATCCTGGTGAAGCCTGTCATCGTTTGCCCAGGTTGAGTATCGAACCCTCGATAATATGGGACGATGCTATCCCCAAAAAAGGCCTCATATTCTGCCGTGTCGATATAGGAATCAATATCGGCTTCAAATCCCTTGTCTTGATATCGATCAAGATGCTCAATCACCTCAGTTTCATCGTAGGGAGCACGCCCCAATAAGTGCTTGAAATTTAATTCAATCACACTAGTTTGAAAATGATGGTACAAAAATTTAGTCTTGTATAAATCTGACTTTGCAACAGCGCGCACAAAGTTTCTGACGCTTAATGCACCGTTGATCAGTAACGATTCTAACTGAACCAAACGCTCTGACTGCATTAAATAATCATTACCTAAAACCTGTCGATACACAGCATAAATGACAGCTTGAGCATCGTTGGAAGAGCTGTTCGGGCGAAATTCTACAGGCCTTTGCTCCGTAAATGGGGCAGTCCCTAGCCGAGCAGCTTCTACAGTAATAGCCACAAATGAATCTCCTTGTAAAGAACGATGGAATCAAATTCTTGGCATGACGCAAAATCACGATTAACATCGCAATTGCATCGCTTAAGCTGCAACGATCTGGACAATGCGGTTACCACGCTGATTGAGACGTTGTAAAGTTGGCGATAATTGCTCATACGTCACAAGATATTCTTGAATACCCCGACGAACTTGCGGTGTCCGTCCACTAGCCGCTTGCGAAACGCGAATTCGATAGAGTTGCTCACGTTGCCCACCAGTTGCGCCTAGTAGTTCTTTCCCAAAATTAGATGTTCGTATCGGACTCGCTAAATTACGAGCAAGTTCTGTCGTAAGGCAACCCTTTTTGTTGTTTACCCGAGCCCGATCACTGCTGGCACATCCTCGATATAACTGAAACATCCTCGCGAATCCAACTGTCTTTTGGTTTTTCTGTGTCGAAAATCCTCGGTAGTAAGGCACAACATGATCACCAAAATTTTCTTGATATTCTAATGAATCAAGATAACTATCAATTTCAGTGTCATATCCTTGCTGAGTATAGAGATTCACATGCTCAGAAATTTCTGACTCATCATAGGGTGCTCGCCCTAGTAGATGTTTAAAGTTGAGTTCGATGAAACGTACCTGAGGCGTACTATGAAAGAATTTTTGTTTATATAGCTCTGAAAGAGCAAGAGCGCGAATAAAATCACGCACCCTAATATGGCCTTGTTGAAGCAACGACTCAGCACTCGTGAGACGTTCTGACTCCATCAAATGGTCATTGCCAAACACTTGGCGATAGGCCGCCACAATCACAGCCTGAGTATCTGCTTCAGTCGAATTCGATCGCAATTCGACGGGCGATGATTGGGCAAAGGGCTCGAATCCTAAAAGTCTTGCTGAAGTTGCGCTTGTCATATTCGCTTCCTTAAGCTGGCATGCATGAATTATCAAGTCGAGGGAGGGAGTTGCTTAATCTAAGGGGGCATAACTACAAGGCTGAAAAGCCATGACGCCGCAGTCAAGAGTCAACAGTCAGAAGTCATGTTCTAGCTGACTTCTCGTGTCCTAGCTACTGGACGGTACGACGCCAAGGCTTCTCAACCAAAGCAAGCCCATTTGAGCACCTACGTTCAAGAGGTAACAATCAGTCTGATGCTTAGATCTTGCTAAGGAATGACAAAACATCAGAGATTTCTGAAACTCTGAAATTAGCTCAACGCATTAACGGCATAGTCAATGTAGGAGTTAGCTTCAACGGCCGCATCCCCACTTAACCCATGGTTGGACTTGATATGCTTCAGAGCTTCTACATACCAGCTCGGAGACAATTCAAAGGTAGTGTTAATTTCTTTGATGCCCGAAATAAGATAATCATCCATGGGGCCAGTACCACCTGCAATCAGGCAATATGTCACCATCCGCAGATAATAGCCAATATCTCTGGCGCATTTAGCCTTACCTTCAGACGTTGACGCATAGTTGTTACCTTGCATTTGAGTCGTGTAGGGAAACTTTTGGTAAACAGCTTGAGCTGCAGCATTAACCAGGTTATCAGCATTTTTGCTAAGAGCCTGAGCTGCCGATAAGCCAGCTTCAGCTTGACGAAAACGACCGAAAGCAACTTGGATCTCAGAACTGCTGAGGAAACGACCTTGGGCATCAGCAGTTGCAACTGCTTCCGTCATAGGGGTTTTCATGATGAAAAAATCTCTCTAAATGGTTTACAAAAGAACGATCGACAAGAATTTGGCTTGACTCAATGACTTAACCAACAGCAGAAGCAGCCCGATCAAAATAGCTGCTGAGTTCGGCCATTAGAGCGCTACAGTCACCTTGAGTAACCCCAGCTTTATCGTTGGCGATCGCAACGGCTGCGTCTTTCATCTTGTTAATACCTTCTGCAACAGAAGAACCAGGTACACCAAGAGCCACGTATGTTTCGCGCAAGCCATTCAAGCAGCGATCATCCAGTACACTGCCATCTCCCGAGAAAACGGCATAGGTCACGTAACGTAAGACGATTTCCATATCCCGTAAGCAAGCAGCCATGCGGCGACTGGTGTAAGCATTACCACCCGGTGTAATCAATTGAGGTTGAGCTGCAAATAAAGCTCGTGCTGCATTAGAAACAATAGCGGATGCGTTGCCTGTCAACCGATTAACGACATCCATGCGCTTTGTACCCTCAGCCACTAGTTGATTAAGGGCATTAATTTGATCATCGCCAACATATTGCCCGCGCGCATCGGCTTGAGCAACGACTTTTGTAAAAGCGTCAAACATGGAAAAACATTCTCCTACTATGAGCATGTAAATGACACTGGCTCAATCCCTACGTCGATTAGCAGTCTCTGTCACCAAGGTGTTCCAACAATGTATGGCAGCACTTGACCAGGCAAAGCACAGGCTTACTTAGCGAGGGTGCGTTGCATCCTCACGAAGGAAACACCGTGCGTGCTTCACTGATCTGCATACTGCTATCACAGACTAAGAGTTCTCACCACCGAGAGAGGGAGAGCAGCCCTCTTGATAGGAAGAAAACCGAGTAAGATAAAACACCATTTCTCAGCAGACCTCAACATCGATAGTGATGACCGTAAACGGCCTATCCAAAAGTTTGAGGGAACCGAGCCTTGGCGGTTTGAAGGCCAAGGCTTCAGTGTTTCTAACCAGTAACTTCGATTAAATCAATTTGGCTGTGCAGATCCTGTGCACACGTTTGTATCGCCCTGTTTACAATCGCTCAAGCCTATTTGAAATAAGCAATCTGAGCATTTGAAGTGTGTTTTCTAGGTTTAATAAACTTCATGTTTCATCATATTTTTGTCATAAGGCTCTTCTTGCTTGAGTGATCGTCGACAGCATCAAATAACATCGTTTTCAAGTACCGTTCTGCCCACTCTGATCCAAAAGCGTTCTCAAGAATTCGTCGTGTTTTATCGTTTTTTTGTTGTTGCGAACAATATTGGCGTTGTCCGCCAATGATATGGTTTTGTTCCACCAACGAATCAATCGGAACTGCTTCGCGCGCCAATTGGCAATGGATAGTCAAATATTGAATAGCCTGAGTTAAGAATGCGATTTCTTCTTGAGAGCTGGTAGGACGCACAAATAAACAAAAATCAGAAAATATATCTCCCCAGGCTGGTAGCGTACGAGGCTGGACAAACTCTGATAACGGCAATTTACTTAACGCTGAATTATACTCAGTTGGCAGTTCATGATTTGGCGAAACTGGCGACAAATCAACAATGGCCGCACTGACTTTTTCTCGAGCGACCACAATATCAACTCCAAAAATTGGCAGATGGAAGTTAGTATGCGGAAACATCACACAGTGAAGAATGTCCAGATTACTGCCGACTTTAGCGAGTTCTAAGTGAAGTTTGCGAAATTGGACAGATTGATAACAGTGATTCTCGATCGTCAGCCGTTCACCTTCAAGCGTACCTTCTATATACCCAAGATCTGTTGGCGTATCGTAAGCAGACGTCACTAGCTGACTTCGCCAGCTATCTTCGATCGCGTTAGCTAATTGGCGGATTAAGGGATGCTGTTTCTCACGCAAGGAAATATCGCGGACTTGAACCATCTTATTTAGATCCTCAAGGTAATTCTAATCTTTACCTTGCCGCACAACTGTGCAAACCTTGTGCAGCTCAAGCCGATTGGTGCTTCTCCTCAATGGTTTAAGTCTGTTGACGTGACTTTGCAACGTTTACAGAGAAATCAGGGTTTGGGGCGCGCGTTGCGCGCCCCAAA
>JBCCWF010000504.1:0-5007 GCA_039194035.1 Cyanobacteria bacterium P01_E01_bin.6
AAAACGAGGGCAATACGTTTCCATTCAATTAGTTTCCTAGCGAGTAGGAAGGTCAGGATACGTGCGATCTGGCGAACAATAAACAGGTTTCTATTCAATTAGTTTCCTAGCGAGTAGGAAGGATTACAGGGTTCTCTGTTATTGCTCTGCCCTGGATGAAGTTTCCATTCAATTAGTTTCCTAGCGAGTAGGAAGGTCCCTGCTCCTAAACGGGCGGGTATTATGTTCAACAATATTGCGTTTCCATTCAATTAGTTTCCTAGCGAGTAGGAAGGCTACCCCTATTGAACCCCCTGATATACCTTTCCTTCAACCCCTATTTGCGAAGGATTGACAATACTCAATATCTTCCAAGAAATAAAAACCATTAAAAATCGTTACATCCCAATCATCATCAATAGTCGAGGCTCACAACCAAACCACAAGCATTCAGCCCACAGCTCTATCCCTCGCATCAAAACCCAATCCAGCTTGGCATCTGTCGTTTCAAAACTGCATTAGATTTATCAAATAATAATCGACCCCTGCATTTGAGTCAGCGGCACCCCGCCCCAAATCTCCACTTTTTGTAGCGTATGTCCCGACACCGGATAAATCCGAATACTATCCTCCTTAACATTGATGCGCCCCACCAACCGTTGCCGCAGCTCGTTATACTTTCGCGGCACCAACACACACTCAAACACACTATATTGCACGCGTTTTCCATACCCCTCCAACAAATCCGACACCTTCTTGCGCCGCTTATTGCAGGAAACATCATAAGACACAATATATAGCAACATATCGACTGATCCCTCCACACCTCAGCGAATTAAATACGGACGATACGGAATCTTTGGAGCATAGACCCACCGCATATACTCTTTGACTTGCCGACTCAGCAAATGCCAACGCGGCATCGGGCCAATCGGCATCTCAATCTCTTCATTCATCCGCTGCACAAATGCCGTCAAAAACTTCTTTCGACCACTGCTGTTCAGATAGCACGCATCCTCCTGATGATCGAAATCCTCCTCCGCATGAACAATGCGACGATTGACCAAATAAAATACCAGCGAATCTATAATGGGCGCTCGAAATTCCTCAATCAAAATTGACAGGAAGACGATTATTATTCTGGGGCGATCGCCGTTTCCAACACAACATCCTCATACAGTGCTGCCAGAGTATCGGAAAAATCAACGCTGTAGAGGTGAAAGCGAACAGGCAAGTCAACGCCCTCTGGAGTATCCTCCGGCATATAATACTGCAACTCCCAACGCCCTGCCTGATTGCGTCGAAAGCATTCCACACGCTGATGGCGGGTGTTAATCAAAACATATTCTTCCAAAGTAGCGATCGCCTGATAATCGGCAAACTTATCTCCCCGATCGAAGGCTTCGGTGGAGTCAGATAGCACTTCGACAATCAGCTTCGGGAACCGCTTATAGTCCGACGTTTCTTGGTCGCGAGGGTCGCAGGTGACCATCACATCTGGATAGAAAAAGCGGTTACGAGCGTCGATTCGCGCTTTCATATCAGCGATATACACTCGACAGCCAGTCCCCCGGACGTGACTACGGAGCAGTGTTGCTAGATTCAACGCAATGGTGACGTGAACATCGCTGGCTCCAGCCATGGCGTAGGCGTCGCCGTCGATGTATTCGTGCTTGGTGGTGCTTTGGGCCTCTAGCTGGAGGTAGTCGTCAATGGAGAGTGGAGGGTTTGGGGAGGCGATCATGGCTGGAAGCTTTGTGCGAGAGAGTCATGAGCTTATTGTAGCGGGGAAGCTGGGGTTAGAGGTGGGCGATCGCGCTTTCTAATTCCTTATGTACCTTCACCATCAAACTTGCGACTTTTCCATCTGCATCTTCTCTGTCCAAGAACTCAAAATTTTCTCCGGAAACAAAATTAAGACATTTGAGAACTCTGAGATTCCATTTACTTTGAGGATCTTCTTTCCACTGGGGTTCGTTGGGCGATCGCCAATTCTGAAATACCTCTTCTTTGCCTTGCAATCCCTTCAATTGATGAAACAAGTCATTTCTCTTCTTAAAAACTTGACTCCCAAAAATGAAGATATCAGGAGTAGTATTCTGTTTAATATCTCTATGCTGATCGACAGCTTTTTTCAAGGTAAGAAACCAATATAAATCCTGTCCATACGGATTAAGTGTTTTATCCCATCGCTCGTTCTCTTGCCATCTTGGATGTTTAGTTTGTCTAATTTCTTCTGAATAGAATTTATCAACCCATTGCCGAAGCAACCCTTCTACTGCGCGGAAACTATGAAACATTGCTTCCACTGCATTTTCTTGCTTCATTCTCACTAATCCTAGATAAGCAGATTCATAGGAAGTCCACCACCATTTTTGCGATCGCTCTTTTGCTTCCTGAGCTAATTGTTGATCTGATAAGTGCTGAAGCTCATTAACAAACTCCTCAAACTTCGCGTAGTTCCATTGAATAGCTGCCTCTAGTAAGATAATCTCATCCGTACTCAAATATTCAGAATAAATATCTTTGATGGCAGAGTAGTCATGGCGCTCTAGGAGTTTAACTGCTTGCTGTTGCTTGAGCGCAATCAGATAGTTGGAGCTAGGGAGAACATCAGTTAGCTCCTGATTGTACTCATTGCTGACGAGAAATTTAACGCGATCGCCAAACTTAGCCAAGCTGCAAAACTGCACTGCTGAAGATATTGCTGGAGTCCCAGCCTGATGACTTACATATACATTCTCATTAGATGCAACTTCAATTTTTTCGCTTTTGACAGTTAGACCATCAAATGTCTGGCGCACTAAATCCAGAACACTATCCCAATTGTCTAAGCCCTGTTCATCAGATGATGGGGCTAATTCAACACACTCACAAGGAATTTTCGGAAATCGATCCTCAAAATAACGCCTTAGAATCGATTTTAACTCAAAGGTATCTTGCCAATACGGGCTTTTGATTTTTTCTCGTTGCTGGTCAGCTTTAAAAATAGTGGATTGATCAGTAAGGATAATGGCGATCGCCTCGGGCTTAGGAGATGTCTCTAATTCTTTTACAAAGTTATCTAACAGTGGAAAAGTCAAATAACTGAAAATTTCATCTTGCCCCACCTGATCTTTGGCTTGATATACAGTCCCTAAAATACGAGGGGAAATTCGATAAGTTTCATCCTTGTAGGGAAACAGTGTTTTAGGAGAAAAATCAATGTCATTGCAATCTGCTTTTATGTCGTCGGTATACCAATACCGCCATACCTTTTCACTATATTCACTAGGTGTTCGCTTTTTTTCTTTGCAAGTGCGATCGCTATCGAGTTGAACATCACTACTGCCAATGGTTACAATCCATAAATGCATGGCTATTTGTCTCCCCAAAGCTGCTCAAACCCTTCTGGATTGGTATTGAGAAATTCAAGGAAATCACAACACTCTTGGGATGAATCAGGAAAGATTATTAGTAATTCAAGGTATCTAGGTGTTCAATGTCACTGACTTAAGGTGAATCAACCTGCCAGCTTAGCTTTGAGAACAGCACGAGGTTGCTTCATCCGAGTAAAAGGTTTGGGTCTGCGCTTAACGACTCTGGGTTCATATCGATTGGGTCTGTAGGGAACTAACGTCGTTGCCGTTTCATCGAGCAAATCAGTGTACACTTGCTCTCGCACCCTTGGGTCATCAGAGGCCAATTCAGTCAAAATCGCCATCAACCCTTGGCGGGTGGTCTGGAACGATAGCCGTGCGCGCTGATAATTGGCTTTGGGAGCCGATTGCTCCATGATGGTTCGTATCAGGTTGTAGCCCAACAGATGTGCCCAAAACTCTTTACGCACCATCGTAGGGGTCTTGGCGGTGAGCATGTCCATCTTCAAAGTGGTTTTCAAATGGCGCAAGCTCACTTCAGCCGCAACCCATCGACACCCATACAACTCGGTTAATGCTTGGGCACTGTAGGTTTCCTCATCGAGTAAGGTGGTCACGACGATAATGCACTGGTCCCGCCATCCCTTGCGCGTCAACCGTAGCGACACTTCACGCACTTGCAGCGTTTGGGGTAATGCGGCAAACTCCTCTTGACTCATATGGTTGGGACATCGAGTGGGTTTAGTCCACTCCACGTGATGGTCGCCAATGCCATTCTTCTTTCCAGTGCGAAAATCAGTCTTTCGCGCATGATGTTTGCGGATCATCCCATCCGCCTTCTGTTGCACAATCAGCGCTAAATCCACGTAACTGCCGTGCAGTTGATCCGCCATCGCCACATCCTCAGGGTCTAAATCCTTATAAAGTGAGCGACTCATCTCGGTTTCACTCGTGTTCTTTGATGCAATGCACGCCAGACGCACGACCCCCGTCAGCAGAGAAAAAACACCACGATACGCGCCATCCCAAACCCACACCCCTTTTGCTGATTGCCATGTTGTGGATATTCCTTCTGATTGGCAGGGGTGTCACTCATCAGCAGGGTACTACCATCGAATACCTTCACTACTCGACCACACCACACCTGTTCTGAGGCAACTGTTTGGTCCAATTGCTTGCCTGTTTCCGGCACAAGTTGTTCCAATACTCTCTCTGGCAATCGGCTGCGGGCTTTACTGTATGCTCCAGTATCGGACGAGGGAGCCTCTGAGGCTCCCTCAACCACTAGCCATTTGCGCATCCATTTGACCGTATGACTCAAACTTTTATCGCTACTCAGTACTTGATGGATCATCGCCCAGATCGTCACAAAGGGGGCATACAAGCGTTTTCGATACTGGATGTTTTCCGCCTTCAGCAGGGCATCTATTTTCGACTCAGGGAGGATGTTCTGCCAAGGCCGACCCAGACTATCGAACAGACGGTGCTTGAGTATTTCACTTCGATTTGACATAGATAGTAAGGTAATCAGGGTGTTAAACACGACTTGGCAAAGTTCTCGAAGTTTTTTTGTTTTAAGAAGAAAAAAGAGACTTAGGCAGGCATCATGACCTCCACAACTTGTTCAACAGATTGCCCTTGGGCAAAGAGCGAGTGACACAACTGCACC
>JBCCWF010000505.1:0-4969 GCA_039194035.1 Cyanobacteria bacterium P01_E01_bin.6
ATTTCCTAAGCTAGACGAGGTTTATTCGTCTTGATAGATTTCGAGCTTTTGTTTCATTGATGTCACAGCATTGTAGTGTGATGCTTAAATTTTCTCGCCATGTGATGGTCACCATGCGGAATCGCCCCATCCTTTGATAGGCTGAAGAGATACTCCGAAGGTTGTTCTTTGTTATGCGCGATCGCTACCTTGAATTAATTGACCACATCATCGCCACGACACTGAAAGGTCAAATTCGTTCAAAAGAGCAGGTGTATCGAATGCTGAAAGATGGCATTGAAGCAGGCACCGGAGAAATATTTGAGCGATGTTTACAAGAGCGTGTGGATGATATTCATCATCAGCTAGAGGTTGATGACGAACTCAAGCAAGCAAAAGCTGAGCGTAAACAGCGTGCCCTGAAAACAATCCAATCGGAATGGACTCGATGGCAACATGAAAACCAAGGCAATACAGCACTGGATGAGTTGCTGCACGCTCTTATTGTCGCAGAACCAGAAGATCGGCTGATTCAAGTCCTTCAAACATTTGATCCGAACCAGGGAAGCGTGCTTAGTCGAGAGCAGATGACTCAATTGGCACAGCGACTTGATCACAGTGCTTCGAATCCTGATGAGCCGATCGCTGATGTGTCTTCTTTAATGGACTTGGCAGCGGGCTTGCGGCAAGGGCTGCTGATTTGGGATCAGCTAGAAGGGGAAGTGGTGGGCTGGATTTTTGATCAAAGGCAGCGTTCTCTGGGATTTGAGGGCATTCCCGATCAAGTGGGGCCATGGGGAAGTTGGGCTAAGCGGATTTCCCATCCGGGGATACAAGCACTCTTCCAAGATTTAGCGGTTCATCAAAGCGTCACAGAACAGAGTCTTGAATCACCGATGAGCCTTGCAGACTGGGTCGCAATGGCAATGGTGCTTCAACGGCTGAATCTCGGCTTAATTCATTGGTTTGATCATCAACCCTACGATATGAAGGCAGGCAAACGGTTGTCGATCGCGACTTATTTGTCATTCACGGTGGTTTGGAGTCAGTTATCCAATCGATTTGAGGAGCTTGAGCAGGAGTTACTTTCTGAAGGATGTTTTCAGATGGCGCTCCAAGCGCTTTCCCAATTTGCGCAGCAAGATTATTTTCCTCTCTATGGAGGGTTGTTTACTGCGCTATCAGATGAGTCATTTCATGTGGCGATTGAGTATCTTGATCAACCCCTTCGTGAAGCGCCCAATACTCGCATCAAGGCTCGCATTTTAACCTTGCTAGGATATTCACAGCGGGCGTTGGGTGACGATGAGCTGGCGCTTGATTTTCATGAAGATGCCCTTGAGATTGCCCGAGAGGCAGGCGATCGCCCCTGCGAAATTGCAAATCTCAATCACTTGAGTCGTACTTACGTGATGTTGGAAGACTATGAAGAAGCGATCGATAATGGACAGCGAGCCCTGATTTTGGCGAGACAAACGGGCGATCGCCTTGGCGAAGCCAATGCGCTGGCCAATATTGGAGTGAGTGAAGTTCTTCTGGCTCAGGAAGAGGAGCAGATTGATGAGGATCGCTATGAACGCATTCTTGGCTATGTGAAACGAGGACTGACTATATCCGAGCAAGTGGGCGATCGACCCAGTCAAGCCCTTTGTGTGCACAGTTTGGGGGTGGCGCAAGTTGTGTTGGGCCAATACCACGACGCGATTATTTCCCTCGAACGTGGCCTGACCATTGCAGACGCTATTGGCGACCTCTTTTTCCAGGGATTAAATTTCTCATATTTGGCAGAAGCGTATCGAGGACTGGACAATATTGAACAAGCCATCATTCATGGATGTATTGGAATGTATTGGCTGCATCAGATTGAGTCTGAACTCTGGCGACAACCTGCTGGCGTTGTGAGTATTTTGCAAGGACAGTTAGGTGAAGAATCCTTTCGAGAAAAACTCCAAACCCATCGACCCCAATTTTTAAAGCAAATTGGGGTCGATGGGTTTGACTTCTTGCTCACGCTGCTGAGCACCTATCGCCAATCTCTCGACGATTCTACAAATTAAACTCAAATTCTATTGGGAACTGTCGTTGTCCCCGAGGGACAACGACAGTTCCCAATAGGATCATGACTGGACAAATTTCTCAAAATGGTAAAGAAGAAATGAGAGTTTGGGGCGCGCGCTGTGCACACTAAATCCTAGTGCCTTTATGAACTTTGCCAAGTCGCGAGACTTCTCACCGCTGCACAAACCAGCTTGCGATCGCAGACAAGCTAAGTCCACAGATAACAGCTACTCCTAATATCGCTGTGTGATACAAAGATCATTTAGCCATTCAAAGAATTATGAAAACTAGAGCAATGCTCCAAAATATCCTCCAATCCCGGCCAAGATTGTCTCCATTGCCAAAGCCACTAACAATAAACCCAGGATCCGAGTGATCACACTCACTTCGGTTCGCCCTAACCCCTTCTGGATAAAGTCAGCACACAGCAAGGCCACATAGGTAATCAGGAGCACGCTCAGCAAAGCCAGCACAGTCATTGCCTGATCCATGGCACCTGTCCTTGATGTAGAAGGCTAGCTGTTGTGGAAGATCACAACATCACAGGGCGCATTGCGCATGACACGACTCTCCATGGTGCCCAGCAGATAATCGACAGGCTCTGGGCGATCGGCCCCGAGGAAAATCAAGTCCACTTTCTCCTCTTCGGCAACGGTGATGATCTCAGCATGGGTTGAGCCATGTCGAACAATCAACCCAGCCACAAGATCGTCTGGAATGTGATGCTTCGTAAACGTTTCTAAAGATTCCAGCGCCTTCGCCTTCGCTTTGTCAACAAAATTCTCTGGGAGCAGTGGGCTGACAAAGTAAGCGCCGTAGTCAGCCATCACGGTCATAATCACACACTGTCCTTCCAGAGCCTTCAGGTAGACAATGGCTCGGTCTAAAAAAGGGACTTTCGCTTCTAGCTGATTGATATCGATGGGGAGTAGAACTTTAAACATGTTGATGACTCCGATTACACACTACTTGTTAGCCCCACCTTCACTCAGCCGCACCGGCTGAGACAGGCATGGCAATCTCTGGGTTATCTAAGGCGTCCAAATTAAGGCGTGTAATGGTCAAGTTCATCGCGCCTAAGAAGATCGACACGATGGGGCTGAGAATGTTGAAAAAGCAAAAGGGCAGATAGCTCAGGGTGGGTACGCCTAAGACACCTGAGTGAAATGCACCGCCAGAATTCCAAGGAATCAAAACCGAGGTAACCGTACCAGCGTCTTCAACCGCCCGAGAGAGGTTTTTGGGATGTAACCCATACTTGAGATAGGCGGAACGAAACATCCGAGCGGGCACCACGATGGCGATGTACTGGTCTGAGGCCGTGGCATTCATAAAGATGCAGGTGGCGATCGTTGCCCCCACCAAGGTGCCTGCCCCACTCGCACCAGCCAAAATCGCATTGGCCAATTTTTGTAGCATGCCACAAGCCTCTAACATCCCCCCAAACAACATGGCGGTGATAATCAGCCAAATCGTATTGAGCATGCTGCTCATGCCGCCACGCGAGAAGAGACCATCAATCACCTCATTGCCGGTTTCGATGCTAAAGCCATCGGCAGCGACTCCGATCAAGAGTCCGTAAGCCCCGCCCAGGGTAAAGTTGCCATCCAGCATCGTCGTCAGGAGCTGGCCTTGAAAGATCACAGCTGCCAGGCAGCCTAACAGGACACCAAAAACGAGGGCTGGCAGGGCGGGTATTCGCAGGGCCACCATAGTGACCACGAGCAGAGGCACCGCTAGCAAAAGCAGATTGAGGTTAAAGTTGGCTTGAATGACGCCTTGAACGTCTGCGATCGCATCCCCACTCAAACTATCGCCTTGGTAGAAAAATCCCAGTATCAAAAACCCAATTAAGGCCAGCCCAATGGCAGGACCTGACGAGTAAACCATGTGACGAATGTGGGTAAACAGGTCTGTCCCCGCCATGGCAGGAGCCAGATTCGTGGTATCTGACAAGGGAGACATCTTATCACCGAAATAAGCCCCTGAAATCACGGCACCAGCCACCATGCCAACTGGAACATTAAAGGTCTGACAATCGCAATCAGGGCAATCCCAATCGTGCCACTAGTCGACCAACTGCTGCCTGTGCACAGCGACACAATACAGCTGACGACGCAAGAAACAAACAGAAAGACCTTCGGGTTAATAATTTCTAAGCCGTAGTAGATCATCAGGGGCACAATCCCACTGGCAATCCAAATTGAAATCAGTGAGCCCACCACAAACAAGATTAAAACAGCCTGCAAAGCCATGGCGATGGATTTGATGATCTGCCCCTCCAAGATGCGATAGGGGATTTTTAGCACAAACACCCCTAGCAACCCGGCAATGAGCGCCGATAGGCTTAAGGCAATTTGATTGGGGCCAAACGTAGCGTTGTCCTTAAAGAGTAGGACGTTGAAAACCATCAGCGCAATCAAAATGCCGATGGGAATCATACATAAGAGAACAGAGGGCTCGCGACTGTCCAACTCTTCTGGCATGATCAACACTCCTTAATTTTATGGCTAAAACTTCATGGCTGTCCCGGCTCTGCCTGAGCCCCTGAAACATCGGATCCAAGGGCTTCACAAACCCCTAAACCCTATCCTTCAATCCACCAGGGATCTGTGGCAGCTGATACACAACCCGCGCTGCCTCTCCTCCCTCTCTCCTCCGAATGGGCCACATAGATGGAAGCGATTACAGCGGATGAGATCAGGTTAAGGCGACTCAGCTTAGTGTCTATTCAGGAAGAAAACCATGCCCCATATTGGCCGACTCTGCCCAACCACCAGCGAATATCTGCATCCCATGATGACGCGACGACGCTAGGACTTACGCATTGACAAAATAGCTAACCTGTATGGTGATAGCAGCCCCTTCTGTCTGAGTGAGTGCTAGGCCATGCGTGAGATATCAAAACCCTCTACAGCCCAGTGCGATAGTA
>JBCCWF010000506.1:0-4967 GCA_039194035.1 Cyanobacteria bacterium P01_E01_bin.6
TGACCATCGCTGTATTTATGGGTCGTATTGCCGCAAGGACAAGATTTGCTGCAGGCGAATAATGTCTGCCTCGCTGTAGAGTCGATAATCTGCTTCTGTGCGATGGGAGAGGACTAGCAGGCCAATCTCGTCGTAGTAGCGCAGTGTGCGAATGGAAAGCCCGGTTTGTTTGGATAACTCACCGATTTGCAAGAAACGCGACATGGCTTGCCTTGGCTCCTGTGTCCAGACGATTGTGATTGCTGCCTGGATGCTAAAGGATGACGTAGCGTGAGACTCAAGGGGGAAGTACAGATATTCGGAAATCGGAGTCAATCTTTGTCAATCTGCAGGTGTCACCAAGGATTGAAAAGCTAACGTTTGAGCGAACTGGATGCAATAAATTTTTGAGATCCGATTAGGGCTTTTCCTTTCGCTTCGGTTCAGTGATTTGTTATTCTGCCGTTTCAGATTGCATAAGTCTTGCTATGGCAATTACTCCTCTTCCGTCATAAACCTCATCCCTGTAGGTCCAAAACCTGTTTCTTGAATTATGACTTCGTTGTCCTGGACCCACATAAAATGAGGTGTATCTGCTGGGGTGTAGACGATCGATCCAGCTGGATAGGGTTGAACATCAGTGTGGTCAAACTGTTCGCCAATACCGAAATACATTACTCCTGAAATGACTGTTGTAATGCGATCGTCTGGGTGAGTATGTGCTGGAAATATTGCGCCGTCTCTCATTTTCCCAAAAAGTACATACAGTTCTGGGTCTGACGGACTCCCCAGGGCGATCGCACTGTCAACGCCCGCAAACTCTGGGTGGGGGGTCCATTGCAAATCATCGGGAACAACGGATTGAACCTGTTCTTGCATGTTTGCTGGATTCGAGGCGTCTGTTGTGGCCCAATTTCTATGGGTGTGGAACAACAACAAATTTATGACCAGCATACCCACCAACAAAACGGTATATACTCTATTATTCATTGTTACTTCTCTCCTATAAGTCGATTTAGGCTCCTAAATTTCTATTAATATGATTCAGACTTTTTGAGATTTAAAGCAGTAGCCTAGTGTGCTAAAAATGACAGAGACAACCCACAATAACGGCCCCACAAATCCGGTCGGCAACCAAGGGAAATAGCCAGGCAAGATAAAGAATAAAAATAGGCCCACCTCTGTCCAGCCAATCATAAACAGGTTGAGCCAGTAGCCAATCCGACTGTTGCGCCAGTTGAAGAGAATGGCAATTGTCACTGCACCCATGGCGAACCAGAGAATATGAAATGCTCCCTGATAAATGCGCGCTTGCAGAACGCCTCGATCCATTTGATTTGTGGCAAATTCAAACATCAAAGCAACCACATGAAAATGCCACAATCCCCACAGACCGTAGAAAACAGCGCCTACCTTATGAAAGGGAATACTGGAAATCTTTGCCCGCTTTGATTGAAGTGTTGGAAAGCTCATTGCCAGTTTTTTTACGATCATCAACACGATGAAAGTAGTCTAGATTATTTCAAATATGATGTGTAGTAGGCAAAAATGAGAAGCATCTTCTCAAAAATGGAAAGATATAATGGACTACAATGCCGTGGCTCTGTTTGTCAGAGTCGTTCAGTACGGCAGCTTTTAAGAAACTGCTCGACGCACAAATATTCCAGTAGCGACCGTTAGTCGGCGAATTCAAGAACTTGAGAAAACCTTGGGTGTTCGACTGCTAGAACGATCTACCCGGCACCAACGTCTTACAGATGCAGGGACCAGTTTTTGGCAATTTGCGAATCAGGGGGTTGAAGCATTTGAGACGGGGTTAGCTACGCTCGATCGCAACCAGGTCGATCTTTCCGGCAGGTTAAGGCTGTCTCTACCTCCCGGATTTGTTCCCTGGCATCAATTGCTGCAAGAGTTTCAAGCGCTCTATCCCAATGTCACTGTTGATGTCCTTGTGACTGAGCGTCGGGTTGATTTGATTGAAGAAGGCATTGACGTAGCGCTGAGAATTGGCGATCGCAAACATCAGCACATCATTTCGCAGATATTAGGTGAATACCGGCATTTACTCGTTGCGAGTCCCAGCCTCCTGCAAAAGTATTGCGAGCCTCAAAGTCCTAAACAGCTTCTGCAAATGCCTTGTGCTAGTTGGAAATCCCCTGCCGACACAACTGTTTGGCAACTTGGAAATCAGTCCATTCAAATTCAACCAAGGCTTCAGGTTAACGATTACCTGCATCTTCTGGAATTGGCTAAAGCTGGGATATATGTTACTGAGCTGCCGCCGTTTCTTGCTCAAGCGGCGATCGCTAATGGTGATTTAGTACAACTCTTGGAAGATTATCCAATGCCCGCGTCCGAACTTAATTTGCTCTATCCGTCGCACCGACATCTGTCGCGTCTAGTTAGAACTTATATCGATTTTTGTTCTGAGTGGATAGTCGACTTATTTCAAGCCTAAGCAGCACGGAACTTATGAGGAATCATTCCGCCTAAATCATCCCAACTGGTGTTTATTAGGACTGTCATTTCGCCTAATACCCTCTTCGACCGATATTAGTCGGAAGGATATGTGTGTACTCACTCTGTATCGGCTGAGTTTGGTGAACAGCGATCGCGACATGGCCATCTGTTCTTACAGTCGCACTAGATTTAGGTCAACTACTTTCGGCAAGGAGAATTCAGAACTTTCCAGACAATCGTGTATCTCTTTGAGGGCAAACCTCAATTGCCGCAAGGACAGGGTTTGCTGCAGGCGAATGATGTCTGCCTCGCTGTAGAGTCGATAATCTGCTTCTGTGCGATGGGAGGGCACCAACAGGCCAATTTCGTCGTAGTAGCGCAGCGTGCGAATGGAAAGCCAGTTTGTTTGGCTAACTCACCGATCAACAAGAAACGCGACATGGCTTGCCTTGACCCCTGTGTCCTGACGATTGTGGTTGATGCCTGGATGCTAAAGGACGACATAGCGTGAGACTCAAGGGGTGAGCACAGGTATTCGGCGAGCGGAGCCAATCTTTGTCATTCTGATGGTGTGCCAGAGTTTGAAATGCTAATGGCAGAGTTCAACGGCAGCAAATGAACTTTATTCTCTCCGGTTACCTTCACTCCCGTCGTTGCAACGTAGTGTTTAGCTGGTAGGCACTACTTCAGTCGGGATTTCCAGTAACCTGGCTTCTTCTTACAATGCATTACTGCCAAGACAAGTATAAAATCTGGCTCAATGACATATAGAATTGCGTAGGGAAACTTACGTGTTAAACAACGTCTGATATCTGCATCAATGACTGGATAACGGTTGGGAGCATCTCTGAGGCGATAGACGGCATCCTCAACTGCATCAATAAATGCTTGTGCCAGATCAACCCGCTGCTCAGCAAAGTATCGGACTGCCTCTGAATACTCAGTCAGTGCTTCCGGATGAAAAACGTACTTCATTAGCCCAGAATTTGTCTGACCTGCGCCAAAGCTTCTTCACCAGAAATAGGCTGAACTACTCCGCTGCGAATATCATCTCGCCGTCGTTGAGCCTCTGTTAACCATTCAGATTGAATAGTCTCATCTACACCGGCCTCAAGACTCGCTAGTAGTTCTTCTACTAGCTGGATCCTAAGGTTATTGGGTAGAGATAAAGCTTCCTGTACTAGTTTATCAATAGACATTAGATGAGGTAAGAACTCAAAGGACATAGCATCCATTATATCTCAATGCTTTTACATCGTTTTCATTGAAATTAAAGAGACAGTGTTCAGAATGATGATAGGTTTTTTGACTTACCTGAATGATGATTACAGGATACTCCTTGTTCCTCTACATATAAGCCACTGCCACGAACTAAGTCTTGTACAAATGCTGAATACTTGACTATGTTTTCTCCGTTCAATACTTGCCCTTAATGTCATTATGTTCACAAGCATCAGCATGAGCTTGTTTTGCCATCTGCTCTTGCAGTCACACTAGGTGCAGGTCAATCGCTTTCGGCAAGGAGAATTCAGGGCTCTCCAGACAGTCGTGAATCTCTTTGAGGGAAAATCTCAATTGCCGCACTGGCAGAATTTGCTGAAGCCGAATGATGTCTGCCTCGCTGTAGAGTCGGTAATCAGATTCTGTGCGATAGGAGGGCACCAACAGGACAATTTCGTAGTAGTAGCGCAGTGTGCGAATCGAAAGCCTAGTTTGTTTGGCTAACTCACCGATTTGCAAGAAACGCGACATGGCTAGCCTTGACTCCTCTGTCCAGACGATTGTGATTGATGCCTGAATGCTAAAGGGTCATGTAGCGTGAGACTCAAGCGGTAAGCAGAGATACTCGGCAATCAGAGCCAATCATTGTCACTCTGAGAGTGTGACAGGGCTTGAAATACTAACGGCCAAATGCAGCAGCGGCAGATAAGCTTGAACGAAACAGTAGCAGCTTTCGCCTGTCCGCTGTCATGAAGTGTTGGGCGGCTAACACATTCTCAGAACTTATTTTATAAATTGTAATAAGTTAAACTCTTGACGGATATCAACAAGAGAACGATCGAGCAACGGTTCAAACTCAAGAAATGGCAGCAGTTTTTGACGATTGCGAGCTTTAAACCAAATCGGGATCAACTCTAAAATCACCCCAGGCAGCACTCTCAAAATTGCTCCATATAGCCAGAGAACTCCCTTCTCTTTGATCATATCCTCATACATCACGTCAACAGCAGGGGAGCTTTTCATCTCTAGGTACTTCTGAAACGTACATTCACTTGTCCACCAAAACAAAGGCAGAATTTTTAGCTCATCGTACATTTCTGTATCACATGCGTAAATGACATGCCCCACATCGTGAGCTTGCAGGATTTTGGCAAAGTCTGAAGGCTGTGTCGTTGGGTTTGTAACGTGTGGATTGAGAGCATAGTACTCCGCTAGACCTTCTCGTAGAGTTTGCGTACTGTGCTTGTACATGTAAAGAGGGTTCTGACTCATATATTTTCGATACGATACTGTTTCGTAAATTATAA
>JBCCWF010000507.1:0-4960 GCA_039194035.1 Cyanobacteria bacterium P01_E01_bin.6
AACTCTTGAAACCCCGAAAACTTGTTCTTCTTAAAAAGAAATTTTATCGGGAATCATCAAATTTTCAACGAGAATACGCGGGTCTAGCCAGTAGTACATTTGCTTGAAATCGACCGGAAAAAGTTTTCTGCACCACTAAGGATACGTCGTTGGTTTATTGATTTCTAGGCTTGATATTTAGTTGCCAGTTCCCAGGCTTGAGCGCCAGTCTCGAAGCTGTAGCTGAGCAGGGGCAAATGCGGTAGTCTGCGGGGGAATCAACTCAGCAACGGCGATCGCCCGTTCGAGGCTTGTTGCGGCCTCTCGCTGAGCAGTTTGCAGCAGCATTTCACTCCACTGGTTAATTAAGTTGTCAGCTTGAGACCGGGTGGGGCTTGCTGTATCAATTTGATTGGCAATCTGAATGGCGGATGCGAGAGCCACGGGGGTTCCGATTGACGCGCGATCCATGGCTGAACGAAGTTGATTTGACCCTTGCTGTTCCTGAACTCGCTGATTAATCTGAGATTGCCATTGCTGGATGTTCGTTTGGGCTTCGTTATACAGCGCTCGTCCAGATGAAATGCGTTGAGCGGTGGCGATCGCCTGCGGCAGATTCCCTGACTGCGCCAGTTGATTGGCCTCAAATAAAATGGGCTGATCTTGGATCCGCTCTACCCGTCGAGTCCACGATTGAATCAATCGATTGGCCTCGTCATAAAGAGGCCGATCAGCACCAATTCGCTGCGCCTCCAGAATGGCTGCTTGGAGAGATAAAATATCTCCCTGACGAGCAATTTGTTCTGCCCGTTCCAGATAGGGGCGATCTTCTACGGTATAAATTTCATTCTGCCAAGTCGTGATGGCAGCCCTTGCCTCATCTCCACGAGGATTGCTACGGGGAATCAGCTCAGCTTCGGCGATCGCCTCGCGATAGGCATCTGGTGTGCCCGGAGCTGCCAGCAGTCTCGCAAGACTCAACCGCTGCACATCTCGAATTTCAGTTTGCCATCGTCGAGCCAATTCCTGGGCCTTCCCATAGAGGGGACGGCTTGATGGAAAGTCAGAGGTTTGTAGAATAGCGGCCTCCAGATCGGCCACAGTACCTCGTCGCGCTTGCGTTACCGCAATCGCCAAGCTACGCAAATCATCAGCTTGAGCCTGATACCCAACGTCAGGAGGCAGGCGATTTGCAATTTTGACAACATCATCCACATTGCCACTATCAAGAGCTGCTTTTCCTAACGCAATCATGGTGTCCCATAATTCAACGATAAGCCGACGAGCTTGCCCATAGAGAAAACTCTCTTCCTCAATGTCCTCCAGTAGCTCAATGGCGTCTAGCAGATTTGCAATGCTTCTTTGGTCTCCCAACGCCCGAGCCTCAGCCAAGGTCTCGCTATCTGTACGAGTCGTTTCGATGATTTGATTCAGCTCATCATATTTTTCTGTTGCCCAATACGTATTGCCAACCTCTAACAATTCCACGGCAGATGAAAAGGCTTTTCTCAAATCATCGGACTGAACTGCCGATATCGCTTTTTGGTAGATACGTTCTGCTCGTGCCCATACGGAACGCCACTTATCAATGCGCTGATTCACTTCAGAATAAGCAGATCCTGTCGCTGGAATCTGTTCGGCGATCGCCACAGCCCCTTCTAAGTCCCCTTGGTGAAACGTTTCATCCGCTAAGTTGAGAATATCAAGAGACCAATCATCAATCATTTGATTGGCTTCATTTCGAAGGGGATGATCATCGGGGAGGCTATCCATTAATCGAATCGCTTCCAGCAAATCCTTCGTCGTATTCTTCTTCGCCGCTAATTCAGCACAATAAATTCGCAGCGATGCCGATGCAGTCGGCCAAAAAATGGTTGGGCAATTTGGCAAACTCGGCAATTTATACAGAAGTGCCATGGAAAAACCCGCCATACCTCCTGATACCGCAATCACAAGCGTCATCCAAAAAGCCCAATGGCTAAAAATGCGAGGTTTCTTGGGTGGTGTATTCTCATCCGATACCGATGAGTTCAAGTTTCCGGGTAAATTTCCAGGGGATATCGCGGATGGTGGCTGGTGTGGAGCATAGCCATCTTGATTGGGAACACGAGCAGATTGAGAGGGATATCCCTGCTGGCCTGGAACCGGAGGGGGAGAAGGGCGAGAAGGATGACGATCAGGAGTTCCGCGTTTTCCAGCCATAATTCTTCGTTCTATCAGCAATCATCCATAAGTAATTAGTCACTACATTCCATTCAGTTGAAAACCCGAACTCTTTAGAATTTTTGCTGGAGAGGCATTTTACCAAAGTTCGGATGCTTCAGTTTAATAGCAGTCACCCACTGACGTATTGCACAGACGCTGATTCACCCAGGAATATAGCACTTTGTACCCGATAGCCCCCTCTGATCCCTAAAAATCTTTAGGACTTCACATGTCAGTAGACACTTGCCTGACACGACTTGGCAACGTTTACAGAGGAACCAGGGTTTGGGGCGCGCAACGCGCCCCAAACCCTTTATTTCTTCGTTGCAGTTTTGAGAAATTTGCCAAGTCATGCGTCTGACGTTTATTCATCCCAAGAATAAACTGATTTATCGCGATGCCGCTCGTTCTTTGTGACAAGGCCGGGCAGTGGTACTGTACTTACGCCCATCCATTATCGTTGCCCCTATCGGTTGGTCCACAGCCGAATCGTGCGATCGCCACTGCCACTGGCAAGAAATTCGCCATTGGGACTGAAGGCCACGGCATTCACGCTGCCATCATGTCCGTCCAAGGTCACCTGCTCACCGTCTAGAGACCACAGCCTAACCGTGCGATCGCCACTGCCACTGGCAAATAGTCGTCCTGTCTGCGTAAATGCAACCGATTGAACAGCCTGCTGATGCCCTTCAAATTGATCGATCACCTCTCCAGTTTCTGCATCCAGTCGCTGAATGATGCCGTTTAATCGCCCAACTAACAAATCGCGGCGATTTGGACTGAAAGCAAGTGCTAAGGCATCATGAATTGCCCCAAGAGATGGCTGGAGGCACTGCCTGGTTTGCATATCCCATTGGATAATCGAGTGAGTTGCGTCGCTGCTAACCAGGGTGAGGCCATTCGGATTGATGGCGATCGCTCGCACAGCAGCCTGATGCTCTTTCAGAACAGACAACACCCCTCGATGTTGCACATGCCAAAAGCGAACGGTGCCATCGTCACTGCCACTCACAATCACCTTCCGATTCGGACTGAAGGCAACCGCTAAAACAGGAGCCGTATGCCCCGTAAACGTATGAACCAGAGTTTCCGTGCGAAGATGCCAAAGCTTCACGGTGCCATCTGAACCACCACTCGCAGCAAATTGACTATCAGAACTGACCGCAACAGCATGGATTGCATGATCCCCATCGACTAAGTTGCTTACTTGCCGACCTCTGGCGATATTCCAAATGTAGATAGCGCCATCAAGGCTACTGCTAATCAATAGCTTGCCGTTCTGAGCAAACGCCAATGAGGTCACTGAATCGTGATGACGATAAAGGGGACGGGGACAGTGCCAAGAAGACAACGGCTGAGTGCTCATCACAGATTCTGAATTGGCATATTGGGGCTGAGCACGTTGAGTCGGTTTTGCTTTCCGAGAACGCATCGCATTTTCAAGTTCAATCTGTCGTGCCCGTTCTTTGTCAGACTTGGCGCGATGACTAAAACCAAGCGATGAAAACATCAAACTACGGAGGTGATAGGCTTCGGCGTAGTCTGACCTAAGTCGGATGGCAACCGACAATGCATCTGCAGCCTCCTGATAATCTCCCGCCTTGGCAAAATCAGACCCTTCTTGAAAATAGGTTTCAGCAGTCCTTCGACTGGTTTGATATCGAATATTGGACGAAGTTGAAGCGTTCCTAGACGGTTTGGATGACGAGTGAGTCGAGCCATTTGATGGGGGAGTTTGGCTTGCATCATGGTCTCGAAGATAGGCATATGCAACATTCAAAGCCTTGATACGTTCTTCTGCTTCTTGCTGTTTTTGTGGATTATCAGGAAAGCGATCCGGATGCCAGAGCATGGCCTGTTTTCGATAGGCTTGTTTCACTTCTTCCTGTGTGGCTCCAGGTTGAATGTTGAGAAGCTTGTAATATGACAGAATATCGTCCATTCGAGTGTTCCATATGCCGATGCTTCGGGTGCTCATCGTGTGCCCCGCACTCCTATTCTGACGATAATCTTGATGTCCGTCATCTCCCTAATCGTCTTCTCCCAGTTTCTAGGGAGCAGATTAGGGTGGACTGGGTTGCTACGTCCACTATTCACTGAACAGAGTTCTGCGTTATGGGTAAGGTTCTTTATCTTGCTAATCCTTATGGCTTTTCAACCCAACAACGAGCCTTGCTATTACCCCCCATCATCCAAGCCTTAACCGATCTTGGCGCAGAAGTTTGGGAACCCTTTGAACGCAATAATCAGGTTGATGTGTCTAAATCTGGGTGGGCCTATCGTGTCGCTCAGGCCGATGTTGCTGATGTTCGAACGTGTGATGGAATTTTTGCCATTGTGAATGGAACCCCACCCGATGAAGGCGTGATGATCGAGCTGGGTGTGGCGATCGCCCTCCACAAGGCAATATTCCTGTTTAGAGATGACTTTCGTCATTGCAGCGACAGCGAAGACTATCCCCTGAATCTCATGGTGTTTGCGGGACTCCCTGAACAAGATTGGCAGCGGTTTTACTATACCTCGGTCGCTGATATTACCTCTGCCGACAAAGCCCTTCATCAATGGCTCGCCTGACGCTGCTGAGTTGATCACCTGTACGTCACGACTTGGCAACGTTTACAGAGGAACCAGGGTTTAGGGCGCGCGTCTCGCACGCCCTAAACCCTCATTTTTTCGTTGCCATGTTGAGACGTTTGCCAAGTCATGTTTATGTCGTGGCACCAAGCAAGCACAACTCAAACGATTGACATTACAGGATGGTTGTATATACAATTCG
>JBCCWF010000508.1:0-4933 GCA_039194035.1 Cyanobacteria bacterium P01_E01_bin.6
AAAATATTTTTAAATACACAACCCTTTATATCTAATTTTTAACCCTCTCTTTTCGCCCACCACGTTTATTTTCAACAAAATTTTTTGTGTAACGCCGCGGGGCGGGGGGATTTCCACAAAAATACATGTCCTAACCTACGTGCGGACTGCTATAGGTTGAGATGTAACTTTTCAGAATGTAACGAATCTAGCCAGCAATCTCTTCATCTCCCCAATAGTTTTCAAGTAAGGGTTGTGGCAATTCCTCAAGAATTTTATTTTCTGGACGTCCTTAGATAGCTCTAAATATTTATAAAGGGTATATCTCGATACAAAAAAATCTGAGACCATGATTGTTGAAGTCTTTATTTAAGATCGAGATACTACATCATGAGTTTTCAAGTTCTTACTCAAACATCGTCAGGTGAGCGTGCCCTTGCTGTTTGTCTGGTGGCTTTCACAACGTTTATGGTGGGATACACAGCCAGTCGTGTATCGTTGAGCCAAACATCTCAGCAAGAAGTTGTCCCTGATTCCATCGTGATTCCTCACCAAGCTGAAATGTGGAAGTATTTTGGCGAATAATATAACCTCATCGTTCAATCAAGACATGAGAAAGCGGTCAACTGATCAGTTGACCGCTTTTTTGATATCAGACATACGAGTCTCACGATTTGCAAGTCCAAGAAAAATTCTGATGCGAAAGAAGCATCGTTCCTACATGGCTAGCAGATCTTCTAAAACATCCATCGCTTCACATGTCGAGTTGCCAGGAGCTGGTCTGACGTGTGAAACGGCGATCGCCTGAGTTGCCACAACATTGGTTGGGCTGAGGCGACCATGCAAATACTCATCTGAATAGGTTCGAAACACGGCCTCGACAGCAGCACGGGCATTTTTGAGCCCCCATTCAGATGCGATGATCTCTGCCTTTTCAATTACATCCTGGCTAAGCCTTACTTTGTTGTCATGCATAGTTGTGTGTCATCCGATAGCAAATACAATCCACGTACATTAGCAAACTGAGGATCTCCCATCACGGTAAATAGCTTGCGCCCCGCAAGACGCTCTGAGATCAAGTGTGATCCGCCACCTGTCACCAAAAATTTTGTCACTCTCGCCATAAATGGCGTGTATTGAGCCTTCACGGTCTGAAAAATGCCCTTAAACCAAGGATCAAGGTGTTCATCCAGCCACGCTTCCCACGATAGACCTGTGTCAGCATAGATATGTCCAACCCGGAATCCATCCATGATGAGGCCTGGGTCAACGGTGGTTCCCAATGTTTCACTCAGTCGCTTGTCGAAGCTAATCGAAACGGCAAGTTCATAGGCACCCCCTCGATTCATCACGTTTTCATCAATGACCTCGCCTTCAGCATCCACAAGCCTTGTTAGCCAAGTCCCTCCACCAATATCGATGACGATGGTGTAACCGCCATCGGGAATGTGCCCCTGACTCTGTGCGTAGTAGTAGGCACCCATTCCTTCCCGTTCAACTTCTACTGATTCGACATCAATACGAAAATCGAGGTCATTTCGGGTAAACTCATGGACTCCGGTGAGCTGTTCTCTTAAGCCCTCTGCATTACGTGCGGGTTCAGGAGTAGAGACCAATAAATTGACAGGAAACTCAGTTTGGTCTCCGTTGAGTGGCTCTAAACACGCGTATAGATGAAGCTTGGCGAGCTCGACCTTATTTTCGATAACCGTTTGCTGCTGCCGCCGATATTTATACGCTTGAGCGCCGAAATGATGACGCGTGCCATCTGGTAATTCGATCAAAGGAGATGCATCAGAATAACTGACAGAGTCTCGTCCTAGTGGGAGCTGATAGCGTACAGAACGAATTGCTTTTGGGTGTCCTTCTCCGTCAAAAAACTTCAGATCATAGTTGCCTGCATCTAACGCAAGAACTTTTCGGTTAGGTGCGGATGCCTTGGATGATGTTGATGATTTTGTTACCCTTGCTTTACTAGTTCTTCGTTGTCTGGTAGCAGTAGTCATGTTGTCGCCTCAGCTTCCAAGTGGGTCAGATTGTACCCATCAGTACACATGAACTATATAGCGCTATTTTTTTCAGGTTGTCAAGCGTCTGTTACAGGGTTCTTCTTCAAATAGTCAGTGGGAAAGGATCCTGGGACGAGATCAATGGAGTTGACCTGGCTGATTGCTTTGTAAAGGGACATTGCGCGTGAGTAGGCATCCTCGAATTAGTGTTGTGATTCCAACGTATAACTGCGATCGGTATTTGACCGAAGCGATCGCCAGTGTATTTGCGCAAAGCTATCAAGACGTTGAGCTGCTGGTGATTGATGACGGTTCAACAGATAGCACCTCAGCACTGCTAGATGAGTACGGCGATCGCCTCCGACATGTTGTTCAGGCAAACCAAGGCGTTGCCGTTGCTCGTAATCATGGCATCCAGCTATCTCAGGGTGAATTCATCGCATTTTTGGATGCTGACGATGTGTGGCTTCCGCATAAGCTCGCCGCTCAAGTTGAGATTTTTGATGCCTGTCAACGAGCAGGAGAGTCCATTGGCATCGTGCATAGTGGATGGCATCGAGTGGACGAACAAGGACATCCACTAATGGATGTTTGTCCGTGGCAAACAGCTCCAACACTGGATCTTGAGGGATGGTTGCAGTGGAAGCCCGTCTTGCCTAGCGCGATGATGTTTCGCCGGGACTGGCTGCTGCGCGCAGATGGATTTGACCCACGATTTCCCCCCGCAGAAGATACAGATTTGGTGCTTAGACTCGCACTGATGGGTTGTGAGACTCGATGGTTAAAGGATATTACCGTGCGATATCGCCAGCACCAAGAAAGCGCTATGCATAAAGGATTACCCCAGGCGCGATCGCTCACACGCGTGATCAATCAATTTTTTGCTCGTTCTGATTTACCTACGTCCACTCGCCGAATGGAGGCACAGATTCGGTATTCGACAAATGTTTGGATTGCTTGGTATCTCTACCACACCAGGCATCCTACAGAGATGACTCAATACTTAAAGCGATCGTGGAGCGATAGTCCTTATACACCAGTTGATACTATTCTGCATTGGATAGAGAGCTTTACATCATTTTCTAAAAATTGGGGGGCAGCCTTGAACATCACGATGCTATGCCATACCCATGAATGGAAAAATGCAACGGATTGGGTGATGAATGTTAATGGATGTCGAATTTATGAAACATGACCATAGACATCACATCATATTCAAAGATAACGGAAGACGCTTTTGTCAGATTAGCTTAGGTTCTTAGCTGATCGACTTAACTCATGACAGTTTGAATGAGTTGCGTCCATTCTGATGAGTTCAGTAAATCTGAAACATCATGACCATATCCTTGTTCCCTAGATATCTTCTCAAACCCCCTCACAATATTTATGACTGTTTGGGTTTTGGGATAAGGAGAATACGTTAGAGCTCTATGAAGATAGGAATGCATTTCCCTTAAATTACGAGACATGTATAAGCGCCATGCAATCCAAACTAAGGTGTGATATCGATATTCAGATTCTCGCTGACGGACAGCACTAGGTAAATCAGGCTGTGCAAAAAATGTATCTCTAACCTGCCATGACTCATGAGCTTGAAGAGATGTATTAGATGATTCATTCCGATCATGTTGGCGGTAATATGTTGTCACTTTACGCAGCCACACAGAAGGGCAGCCCATGAATACCAATCGTTGAACCCAATCCACATCACAGGCCTGGATATATTGAGTATCAAAAAATCCTACTTGTTCAACCCAAGGACGGTGAAACATCATGGCACTTAGCAACACAGGCATATATAGTAGCCACTCATGTAAATCGAGAGTGGGAGCATTATCCCAAGGTGTGACATCTACAATCAGTTCACCGTTTTCTCGTACCCGCCGCCATCCACTATGAACAATGCCGACATGAGAATTTTGCTTAAAATAAGCTACTTGTTCTTCCAGTTTTGTCGGCTTCCAATAATCATCTTGGTCAAGAAAGACGATATATTCTCCAGTTGCCAACTCAAGTCCCCGATTACGAGCAGCAGCAACTCCTTGATTTTCTTGGTATATGTATCGAATGCGATCGCCGTAAGGCTCTAAAACATGTGCAGTCTCATCTGTTGAGCCATCATTTACAACAATAATTTCAAATGTCTGTAGCGTTTGACTGAGGACGCTCTCAATTGCATGGGCAAGGAAGCGATCGCCATTATATGCAGGGATAATTATGCTAAATTCATCCATCTAATGTATGAAATTATGCTAGCAATATAGTTTTATGCGTATCAATCTTTTACAAGTAATTTGGGCTGAAAATAAGAATTCATGCTTCTTTTTTTAATTCAGACTCAAATCCTTAATTCATATCAGAACTGACGACACTTAAAGATTACAGCGTACATATTTTTTATCGTTAGTTACTTGTGTTTTAAGGCAATAAACTAAAGCACACTTAAATAAAAACTCGTTTCTTCTCTTTAATTTTAATGTGTTAATGCCTGACCTAGCAGTTCATTTGCGTCGTTGCTCAAAACTCGAAGTAAATTATTCAATTGCTCAAGAACCTGAGGGCTAGGAGTGTATTTCATGCTTAATGAATTAATTCTCTGTTCAAAAAAATCGAACATTTGTGGAGTCATGAAATCTAGGTCTAAAAAACATGAAATTTTTTCCAAAATATATTTTGGATTGCTAATAATATCATCATAAGCCAGCAAAAGAAACTTGTCGAAAGACTTTTCATAGCTTTCTTTAACTTTTCGATATTGGCTATATCTTATTTGATCTTTAATCCAGATATTTTCACTTTTGATTAAATTTAGAAAAAATTGATTGAGTTCATCTTCTGTCTTTACTTGTCGATTATATTCCATCATTAGCCGAAAGGATGAAATAGTTCTTTGTAAGGGATTTCGGCAGATAAGTAAGATGTAGGAGTTATTAATAAGCTCTCTC
>JBCCWF010000509.1:0-4931 GCA_039194035.1 Cyanobacteria bacterium P01_E01_bin.6
TGGGATTGAAGAAGAAGCGGCTGCATTAGAAGCTCAAGAGCGATCGCTCGAACGGCAAGAGCAATTATTAACCGCCCGCGTCAATCTCCGTAGGGCATTGGCTGAACTGGCCGAGACAAGCGCAGACATTGAAATGTCTCGCCTGAATGAAGCACTTGAATTATCGCAACGACTAGACCAAGAAGAAGGTGGTCGAATTGAGCGAGTCATTCAAGCGAGGTTAAGAGAGCTTGGCATTCGAGGTGACACAGAAGATATTGCCCAGCAGATTGCAGAAGCAGAAGAACAGCAAGCGCGCGATCGCCTAGAAGCACTAAGTCGCGAACAACAATTTGAGCGTGAATCTCTTCAACTGCAACAGCAAAGTAATGAACTAGCCGCCCAACGAGCGGTTACCGAAGCACGAATCACCGAATTGAGAAGTCAATCTGATGCAATCCAAGCTCAGGCGGATCTGGAAGCCGCTCAGCAGATAGCAGATCCAGTCGAGCAGCAACGGCAAGTAGCCGCAGCCCAAGCTCAATTGAATGCAGCTCAACAAATTGCTTCACTCTCCAGCCAAGGGACAACCGAGGCGGAACAGCAGCTAACCTCTACTCGCGATATCAATGCATTGCAGAGAGAAACTTTAGATGCCCAACAAGAAAGGGCACGATTGCTTGCTGAGGAAACTGTGAGCGCGGCTGAGTTTGCCTCTGAACTGGCAGCGGCTGAAGCTAGCACGAGGGCGATCGCCAACAACTTAGGCAGTGCCAACAACTTATCCATAGCTGGCATCCAGAACAGGCGCATGGGTGGCTCTATAAAAGCGGGTAACCCTTATTTAGTTGGTGATGGTGTAGGCGGACGAATCACACCATACTCGGAGATCGTTGTTCCTGGCGTGAACTCTCAGGTTCTCGCTAATCGCAAAGTAAGAGCATTGATGGGTGCAGGGGTGAATAGCCCGCTCCTCGACTCTGTTGCGTCTGGCAAGGCTATTCGACCAAGTAGCAGTAGTCAAGCTGATTTACTGAAAGAGATGAAGGCATTGAGGCGAGATATTCAGCACATGCCAACGGGGCCAACCATTCAAGGCAATCTCAACATGCCTCAAACTTATGCTCTAGAGCAGAGCGATCGCCAAAAAGCAAAAGTGATGGCCGACTGGGAGCGTGACTTTATGAGGAATTTGAAAGCCGATAGAGGGAGAAGGTTTTAGGCGACTCGGCTCTCTACCAAGCATCTCACTCACTAGCTAGAGGGCTACCACTAGCCTAGCTATGCAGCGATGCGATCGCCCAGAGTACGGATGATCTGATGCAACAAAACAAAACATAGAATCTTCACAATCACATATCTGGTGTCCGTCGATTCAATGAACTGCTTCTGCAAAAGAAGCATATGCTACAGGTAGGGTGATGCCTTTATTTGAGCTGATTATAGGTATTTCAAGTACTTTGATTTCACCTAAATAAATGACAGAATTAAGGAAGAAAGATCCTATGTACTATCTATTCGGCAATTTGGTGTAAATATGCTCAACTGTCATAGCGTAGCCAAATATTTTCTATCATTAGCGGATGAAGATGCAGGCGATCTCATCTCCAATCTCAAGCTGCAAAAACTTGTGTACTACGCACAGGGTTTTTATTTAGCTATTTACGATAAGCCTCTGTTCTCAGAACAGATAAAAGCTTGGGAGCATGGGCCAGTTGTCCCAGAACTCTATAGACAATACAAAGAGTATGGTGCTAGTGGAATTCCAGTCCCTCGCGATGTCAACTTTGATGTTTTTGACGGAGAGACAGAAGAACTGTTGAACGAGATTTATGCGGTTTATGGACAATTTTCAGCATGGAAATTGAGAACCATGACTCATGAAGAACATCCTTGGCAAAGTACTGACCTAAATGATGTGATTTCGCATGAAGCTATGAAGACATATTTCAAGACGCAGCTCAACGCTTAGAAAGCGACACATGCCTAAAGGGAACAAGATTAGATCACAGAATCGACGAGAAAAGGGCATAAAGATTGCTGATCCTCCTCAAAGCCAATCTTTATCTACAGGGCGTGAATGCCCTGTTTTTTGTCTGCAATACATACAAAAATCTCATTGCCTTTCAGATTGCACCCAGAAGGAAAAAGCTCACTTTGCAGACAAACTTCATAAACTTAGTCAATTGCCTTGGAACAGAATTATCTCGTCTGGTAGGCACGGACTAGGATGTGAAGAAATTAACCGAAATTCAATTCGGTCTGGAATCCCTTCACACATTACAGAAGATGAGACGTTTTTGGCATTTCGCTTCTCAGGACAAGCTCCAATGATTGGATACCGAAGAGGCAATGTCTTCCACATAGTCTGGATTGACAGGAATTTCAAGCTGTACAATCACGGCTCTTAGAGTGAGCATTTCAAGGCATTGCCAGATTGATTGCCGAGTACTTAGGATGTTGAAACAAGTAGGAGCGATCGCCAATGTCACCCGCACCCAACCCTGACAAAATCCCGAAGTCGCAGCGTCGTAGAACTGAAGCGATAGCGACAGATTATGTGAATATTTTGAATGATTCAGTTCGGGAGGGATTTGAAAAGCTTGCTCAACAACAATCCGAGCTAAATCTGAGTATCATTCAGTTAACTGGCCAGGTAAGGGAACTAGCCAAGCAGCAGGAACGGACAGCCGAGTCTCTTGACGGGCACTTGAAGTTAGCCCAACAGCAAGCCAAAACAGCCGAATCTCAAGCAGCCAATATCGCAGAACTAACTAAGTTGTGCACCGTTCTAGCGTCGAGGGCAGGTTGACATACTCCCACGCTTAAAAGACGCGGGTTCTGCCCCCTCTATAAATCCTTCGCTCCCGCCGAAACCTAATTCCTTTCAGCAACTTGCTTTACCATCTCTGTCCACACCCCAACGGCATCTTCGGTGTACCACTCCAATGCCATTTGCCGGATAGCATCCATTGCGTCCTGTGGGTTGCTAAACGAATCCGTTCCAATTCGTCCATTTTCATCACCTACGCTGTATGCCCAGCCTGTATACGAATCTCCATCACGACTCACGCCCAACAGGTAACCCATCGTGAGTTCACAGGTGACCCATGCACCGCCATAAAATTGCTCCAATTCACTGGTAATAGTAGAAGGGCTAATGCTCATTATTTATTACCCTCTACTAATCTGATGTCGTCTTCATGGATGAGTTGGTGATCACATCCGCATTCCACCGTGTACCACCAACCGGGATGAATACCTTGACCCCAACAGTAATCAAGGGAGTACCAGCAGGCCCCGACAATTTGCCCCTGCTTTACATACTGGAACTGGCGATACTTCGATTCTGGAATCTCGGACTGAAGAGCGATCTTGATGCGTTCGATTAATATTGTGTCCATGGTTCCCCCTACGCTGCTACTGCACTAAAAGGACGTTGGCATTCCCACCGAGAGATCAGCTCTTCGTATGCCTCAAATTCAGATGCAAAGGTGTCTTCGCAAAGGCTGCATGATGGACTGACGTAATGCCGACCGCTGGATAGGTCACCGTAAGATCCGAGGCATTGACCTTTGCTGTCGTGAACTGTGACGCGGGTGCCGTTGAATACAGGCGTTGATACTGTGTTGTACTTTTCTCGTTTGAGAGTGGTGGATGATAGCATGTGGTTATCCTTTTTGCTGAAGGTTTCAGATGGGCGATTTGCTTGGCGGCGATCGCCCTTTTTGTTGTTTTAGATATATCCGTGGTCAGATAAGTACTCAACAATGAGCATGTACTGCTGCATCTGCCCCCGTTCCGATGTCTTCCAATCCTTGAACAACGCCTTGTAGGTGGCTTGCGATGCGCCATAATGCATCGGCTTCCTGCTCCGACTCGTCAGGTGTACTCTCGTAAATAGCGGCCTGACGCCGGATATAGTCAGGATTGATGGAGCCTTGATAAATCTCATGAGTCATGATTTCATCGGCCCGTTCAAATAATTTTTCTAAAGTCAATTCAGTCATTTGAATGTCTCCGCAAAAATGAACTTGAAGCCCAGAGAGATCCGGGCTGAATTAGTATGCAGCGGCGGCCTCACGAATATGCTTTACGTCTCTCTGAGGCAGATCGAGAAATGCTAGTTCGATTTCCATGATCAGAACCATCTTCTTTTTGCGGAGATCAATAGAAATCTTGCCCATGCGCTTGAGTCTCTTGGCGATTCTTTGAACCTGCCTGTAGCCCATTCTGTTGAGTTTGTTGTAGTGGCGGCTGGTGTCAATCATCGGTGGTCTCCTTTCTCTGCTTATGAATCAATTATGTCTCATTTAGTGATACATGTCAAGTTTTTAGTAAAACAAAAATTGCATTTACTAAAACGTTTGTGTAGGATGAAGGTACGAAATATTATGGAGGGATGAAAAGAATGATGTGTCAGCTTGCCGTACTGATGGCGCGCAAGGATCAAAAGCTTTCACAAAGAGAGCTTGCTAGAGAGTTAGGCTGTTCAGTTACAACGGTTAACAAGCTCTACAATGGACGGCCTTTGAGATCGCGTATTGATCCTGAGACTGTTGAAAGATTGTGCGACTATTTCCAATGCGAAATAAGTGATTTGTTCTTAATGGAAGAGGTGACGGATGAAGATTGACCTCTTCAATCTGATCTGTTTGGCCTAAGGGAATTGCCCTCAATTGCCCCACAACATCTACCTAGAAATAATCATGTATTGATGCTGCTCACCTCAAGATAAGCAGCGCATAGTAACCCTACAGAAAAGAGCGATCGCCGTTTCAGCAGATCGCTCATCACTCATGGAGAATTAACCAAATGAGCAATATGACCCCCGTAAGTATCCCTCTAGATATTCAGGAGCTTCTGAATTCGTGGATTAAAGCAGAGCAAAATGGAATCCAGTTTCCCGTGCCGTTTGAAAATGCATGGAGAATTGCAGGGTATTCTCGAAA
>JBCCWF010000510.1:0-4915 GCA_039194035.1 Cyanobacteria bacterium P01_E01_bin.6
CTCAGTATTGTCCAATTCCACAGCCTCAAGTAACCGAGGCATAAAATCAGGAAAGGCACTTTGAATTCGTTCCCAAGAATGAATAAATGGGGTTTCCATTGGATTTGATAAGTACGTTTCCCCCGCTTGCATAATGCAATCGGCAAAAACTTCTACGGCCTGTTCTTCCGCATGGCGATCAAACATCAATCCATTGGCAATCGCATCGTTTTGATAGCGAGTGACCAAGTCCAAGGCAAGCCGATAGTAGGTCGCTTTAACGGTTCGAAAGGTCTCTTTTGTTAAGATATGGCCTTGAATGGCCAGCTTTCGAAAGAGTGACTTTGTAATATCAATACTCATTTTCGACAACCCTGTACTTCGATCTTTTGCTGATAATTGCTTATGTTTATGGTCATAGATATCGGCAATTTCGGCTTGGCAAACCCGATGATAGGCATGGTTGCGCTGAATTTCTGACAGCAAGCCCACTTCGAGGCCCCAATCACTGGGAATACGCAAGGCAGGAATAATATGAGTCAGTAGAGAGAACTCACCCGCTAGAGGATATCGGAAACTATCCATGAAATCTAGATAATCTGTTGTTCCAAGCGTTAGCTTTAATGCCCTTAATAGGGGAGTAACCAGCAATCGGGTCACCCTGCCTCTGAGCTGGTTTTGATTGATCCGAGCATAGTAGCCTTTGCAAAATCGATAGTCAAAGACAGGATTAGCAATGGGGTAGAGTAATCGAGCCAATAGCCCTCGATCGTAAGTTGTAATATCACAATCATGAAGGGCGATCGCACGACTCCGTTGAGACGCGAGCATATAGCCTAGGCTGTACCAGACATTGCGTCCTTTTCCTCGGGCTTGTGGCGCCAGATTTTGGACAGCCAACTCCTGATCAAGAGCTTGAAGACGCGGGCCATCATGCCAAAGAATCCGATGATGTTGCGGGAGTTTGGAAAAATAGTGACGCGCATAGCCCCATTGCTCTGGGTCAGCATTGTCTAATCCAATAACAATTTCAGAAAGATAAGGGACCGGCTGGAGTTCTTCTACAATTTGGCGCAAAGCACCAGATTCCAATTCTGAAAACAGAGCCGGTAACATTAGCCCCAAAGAACGCTGTTTAGAGAACTCCAAAAGTTCAGTTTCTAAACTCTCCAGCGATCGATTTGTCAGGTTATGGAGAGTTGCGATCGCACCATGCTGAAAGAGATCGGCCATAGTATCTACAAGTAACGTCGCGATTAAGCTTAGGGGAGCTTCTCCGATTCATCACTCAGAAACAGGACCAATCGACATCCAAACTTTTAGAGTGGCTTATCATTGCAGCTCATGGGTCAGTCTACATTGTCGCTGTCATCAATGTCTGGCTCTTTGCTTACCATCGTCATCTCTATTGCCATGATTACCTTCTCTGAACGGCGCGATATCCCGATTGATCAGATTCTCCAGATTTATGAGGCAAACGACTGGTCTTCTGCTCAGAAGCCTCAGGCTCTGTATCAAGCTCTGATCAACTCCCACACGCTCGTTTCTGCATGGGATGGGAACAGGCTTGTCGGCATTGGCAATGCGATTTCCGATGGTTTCCTTGTTGTGTATTATCCTCACTTATTGGTTCATCCTGAGTATCACGGCAACGGCATTGGTAAAACATTGATGGAGATGTTGAAGCAGTGCTATGACGGAATGCATATGCACATGCTCGTTGCCGACAGTGAGGCGATCGCCTTTTACAAAAAATGTGGCTTCAGTCGCGCAGGGAAAACAGAGCCCATGTGGATATACGCCGGAGACGATCACTAAGTCTGTCGGATCATGAAAAACTGAGTCAGTATCAACGAGGTCATCCATGCCAAATCTGTCTGTCATGTCACTGTTTCTTGCCGCTGCCGCCGCCCTTCTGCTCATGCCGGGGCCAGTCGTAATGTATACCGTTGCCCGTAGCCTTCATCAAGGTCGCCAGGCCGGTCTTGTTTCCATCTTGGCCATTGGAATGGGAGATTTTTGCCATGTCTTGGCCGCCGCCTTTGGGCTTTCCGCGCTTCTCGCGTCATCAGCCTTGGCCTTTATGGTGGTCAAATATGCGGGGGCTGCCTATCTTATTTACCTAGGTGTGCGAACCCTGCTATCTCCGACTGATGGACAGCAAACACAAGCACATAAGCCGATGAAATTGAGTCGTGTTTTTTATCAAGGGCTGTTAGTCAGCATCTTGAATCCTAAAACTGCCTTGTTCTTTTTGGCGTTTCTACCCCAATTCGTTGCCCCAAATCAATCATCTGTATTGACGCAAGTGATTATTTTAGGATGTCTCTTTGTGGGGATGGGCATTCTCACCAACACGGTTTATGCCTTGGCAGCTAGCCGATTGGGAAGACTTTTCCGGAACAATTTACGGGTTCTCCGCACTCAGCACTACTTCACAGGCAGCATTTATATCACGTTGGGCTTAGCGACAGCATTAACAGGCTCAAGCGATAAGTAGATAGGCATCATCAACTCTCAGGAAACTCTAACTCTCATTCAATGGCCTACACGCTAAAATCGTATTCATAACGAGTACGAGATAGGTCATTGTTTACGTTGGAGAACGTTCCATGGAAGAAATCCCACGCATGTTCACCACCGAGATGATCCATGGTGGGGTACCAGATGGTGTTGCCGTTAGTGCGATCGCCAGTCTAGGAACCGGGTTAGGCGCAATTCCTGTGCTGTTCACCTCCCACCTGAGCGATCGCTTGAGAACCCTATTTCTCAGTATCGGAGGGGGTGTCATGGTTTCAGCAGCGGCATTTGCGCTATTGTTGCCAGCCCTGAGGCTATCCCAACAATCTGCTCATCCTGGTTCACAGTTAGAGCTTGTGGCGATCGCGCTAGGTCTGGGTGGAGCACTACTCTACGCTCTAGAGGCAGTGTTGCCACAACCGACTATTACAGAACAGTCTGAGCATGATGCCGACCGCACCCATGGGCGGCAGATTTGGCTATTTGTGTTGGCGATCGCCCTGCACCACTTTCCCGAAGGATTAGCCGTTGGACTTAGCACCGCATCCACACAGGATATGGGAGTTGCTATTGGGGTCGGGTTACAAAATATTCCTGAAGGACTGATGCTTGCTCTTGCCTTGCGAGAACTCGGTTATGGAGCTAGCTTCTCATTAGCAATGGCAACGATTTCAGGATGGTTAGAGCCATTAGGAAGTGCGTTGGGGATCGTCATCGCAGGCTTGAGTACGGCGATCGCCCCTGTTGGAATGGCCATGGCAGCTGGGGCGATGTTGTTTGTGGTATTCCACGAGCTATTACCGGAGCTAAGCCTCAAGCGAATGAATAGCAGTGGGTCTGTTGGATTGGTAACAGGGCTGTTAGTCATGAGCGTTGTAGAGCAGATAGCTGGGTAAAGACGCACGGCTGTTCGTCATTAACCCTCTATGCATCAAACCCAATGTCTTCCAAAATTTTAGTTATTTTCGCTTGATGCCCTCGTTCCCAGTCCTCTAAAGACTGACGGGCATCGCGGTCAGTTCGCGCCTTCGCAATGTTCCAGACCGTTTCCTTCTGAGATGCTGGAATAACGACAATGCCTTCTTCATCCGCAACAACAATGTCACCAGGACATACCTCCACTCCACCACAGGTAACGGATTGATTGAGGGTGCCTGGCCCCTTCTTTTTACCGGGGATGGGCATGGCCCCTCGGGCAAAAACCGGAAACGCACAATCCCGCACTTCGGCAACATCTCGAATAACGCCGTCTACGACAAACCCAGCAATGCCTCGTTTTTGGGCGATCGCACAAACATTTCCGCCAGAGACCGCATAATCGACATCCCCTGCTTTCACCACAATGATGGCACCGGGCGGAGCCCTATAGATTGCCGCATGCAGCATCAGGTTGTCTCCAGGCGGACAGCTAACGGTATAGGCTGGGCCTGCTATTCGAGGAATACGAGGCCACATTTCTCGAATGCCCATCTCCATGAATTGTTCGCGCTCCAATGCATCGGCATAGGCAGTCGGTGAAAGCTCTCCGAATTTCAAAGACTCATTCATCCTGCAACTCCCATAGCAACAACTATTGTTCTGAAACCATGGCTTGTATTTTAAGGCGAATTCTGGGGCGCTCCGCGCCCCAGAATCCCGCTAAATTCTTCCCAGCTTAAGTGATAAGCCCCGAGGTACTTATCAGGTTCAATTCAATCGGTTCAATTCAATCGGAAGAGAGGAATCTATTTCCTTCTCCCCACTTTTTATAAGAAGCTTGTTTTTAAGCCAGAATTGTGGGGCACTGAACGCCCCACAATTCCATTAAATTCTTCCCGGCTTACGTTATGAGCCCTTTTTATAAGCAAGCAATGGTGTCTTGTATTGATTGGGTAGAGTGTATCGAGAAACACACGAATTTAGGATTTCATCGATAATTTTTCTTGATATCAACGATGATACTTGCCTAAGTTTCAATATTTAGAAATAATCTCTAATTCCTTTCACATATAAGGCTGTCATTTGTGCTGAGATCAGTTATGATAGCAGCGAAATCCAGTTTGATTCATAAGTACAAAGATTCGCATAGCGTTCTATGTCTCTTTATGAGGGATTTCAAGTATTTGATTAGGTTGACTGAATTTGGTTTGGAGAAGGCTGTGACAATTTACATCGGAAACCTGTCTTTTCAAGCAACAGAGGAAGACATTACAGAGGTTTTTGTTGAATATGGAGGAGTTAAACGAGTAACGCTGCCGACTGACCGCGAGACAGGTAAAAAACGCGGGTTTGCATTCGTTGAACTTGAAAATGAATCTGATGAAGATTCTGCGATTCAGGAATTAGACGGTGCAGAATGGATGGGGCGAGAAATCCGCTTGAATAAAGCAAGACCTCGTGAACCCCGTCAAGGTGGCAGTTTTTCACGTTCAAAAGC
>JBCCWF010000511.1:0-4886 GCA_039194035.1 Cyanobacteria bacterium P01_E01_bin.6
CACAGGATTTGGAAGGTTATGTTTAATTACGTCCAGGGACTTAGTAATGAATAACCGATGAGCATTCATTTAGTAGAAAGGTAATTTAGGTGTTATGCAGTTTATTGATCAGGCTGAAGTTGAAGTTCAAGCCGGGGATGGCGGGGATGGCATTGTCGCATTTAGACGTGAGAAATATGTGCCCGCAGGCGGACCAGCAGGCGGCAATGGCGGATATGGTGGATCCGTAGTTTTGACTGCTGTAACAAATTTGCAAACACTTTTAGACTTCAAGTATGCGCATCGATTTCGTGCAGAAAATGGCCAGCGGGGAGGAACGAGTAACAAAACAGGGGCATCCGGAAGCGATCGCATTATCGAGGTTCCCTGCGGAACAGTCGTGTATGACGCAGAGACAGAAGAACTCATCGGAGATTTGGTCACCCCTAATCAAACGCTGTGCGTTGCTCAGGGCGGCAAAGGTGGACTGGGCAATCGACATTTTCTAAGCAATCGCAATCGTGCACCTGAGCAAGCATTGCCCGGGCTTCCGGGAGAGACGCGGCTCATTAGGCTAGAGCTAAAGTTACTTGCGGATGTGGGTATTATTGGTCTCCCGAATGCGGGGAAATCAACGTTGATTGCCACATTATCTGCTGCTCGCCCCAAAATCGCTGATTATCCGTTCACAACACTCATTCCAAATTTAGGCGTTGTCCGTAAGCCGACAGGAGATGGAACTGTGTTTGCAGATATTCCAGGGCTAATCGAAGGTGCACATCAGGGTACTGGCCTAGGCCATGACTTTCTGCGGCATATTGAACGCACTCGCCTGTTGTTGCATCTGATTGATGGGACAAGTGAGGATCCGATAGCAAGCTATCAAACAATTCAAGATGAACTAGAAGCATATGCCCATGGATTAGCCGAACGTACGCAGATTATTGCAATGAACAAGGTCGATGCAATGATGGCGGACTTAGAGGATGTAGAGGCGATCGCCGATCAACTGCGTCAAATAAGCGGCTATCCAGTATTCATCATTTCGGCAATTGCCAAAACAGGTCTTGACCCTCTCCTCCACGCTATCTGGTCTCAATTAGATCAAGCCCCTAAAAACCAAGATGAGTTAGCATTACCAACTGATCCATCGTTGACATCAATAAGTTGAAGCAGAACAAAGACAAGAGGGTTAACGGCCTCTTAAATCTGATAAGTACCTGGACGCAATTAAAACCAAAACCCCAAATCCTGTGCCAAGGGTATTTAGGTACCCATAACCATAGAATGATCGAGGATGATCGCCCTACAGTACGTTAAGACGTCTAATTTGATGAAGGATGCACATTACTCAACTCCAAAAAACTCTGGATTATCAATCCTTGGATCCCTAGGGTTGGAAGAGGGCGAGGACTCATTCGAGGGGTTTGAAAGAGACTGAGGCTCATAAGTGGTCTCTAGCGCTTGGTAAATTGTCCGAGACACCTGTCGAATGAGTTCTTGTGCTCTGGGATCATTATGAGGACGCTGGACAAGAGCCGTTACAGCATATCGCTTGCCATTCGGCATATCAACTAGGCCAACATCACCAACCATAGAGCCAATATCGCCCGTCTTGTGTGCTATTTGAGCTCCAGATCCAATGCCCTGTGGAAGCAGCGTATTCGTTTGAGTTCGCTCCATAATATGAAGCATCTGATCACGAGATCGAAGAGAAAGCAATTCTCCACGACTGACGAGAGTCATCAACGTCACCATATCCTTTGGCGATGTCGTATTGGTTCCTTCAAGATCCGGCAGCGGATTACGGATTGCGGTCGACGTTAGCCCCCAGGATTGAAAACGTTGATTAAGGGCATTAGCACCCCCCATTTTCCTTACCAAGATGTTTGTCGCGGTGTTGTCACTAATCACGATCATCTTAGTTGCTATCTCTAAAGCAGAATACTGGGTACCAACTGGCTCATACTGCATGTCTCCCGAGCCGGTTCCTACATCACTCTGCCTCATTGTCCAGACATCGTCCAAAGTGAGGCGACCAGCTTCAACATCTTGGAAAAAAGCAACCAAAATCGGAGTTTTTATCGTGCTAGCAGCAGAGAAGGGAACATCTCCGTTAATACTTAAATAATTGGTCGTGTCTAGGTCATACAGAAACACACCAGGATTCAAGCCGGAATATCGTTCCGTAATGCCCTGTAGTGTAGTTTGCAAACTGGTCATTTCCTGTCCAAGTTGCATTGGGCTGGCAAGCGATTGGCCAAAGCTATTGACTCTGGGAATCGAGGACAACGGATTTGTTGACGTTGAATCGTCTGCCGACGATTCAAGCCCCGATGTTGATGCCCCAGATTGTGCAATGCTAGGCTCTGTCTGACTTGGATCGAAGAACGAGATGATAGTACCTGCAATAGCACCGATACCAATCCCTAAAATCAAAAGCCGAATAACGTAGACAATTGGAGGCGTTGGCCTCTTGATCTTCTTAGGAACACGAGCTAATCGCCCTTGTCTTTTAGGCTGAGCGACAGGACGTGGATGAAGGCGTTGGGTCGGGCGATAGGTCCCGACAGCTTCAGCTCCAGGAAACGAAGGAAGAGCCTGAGTGTGTTGATACTCATACCTTGCGTTTAAATTACGATTTTTTGCAGGAGACGAATATCTGTCAGAAGCGGGCGCTCGTTGCCCGTTAAATGCAGGGGCATAAGTCCCGACTTGGGGGCGACGACGTCTTAAATCCGGCCCTAAAGGAATGTGTCGTCCATCACGACTTTGATATGAGGTATTTGCCTTAACAATTGCCCCAGGAGGATTTTGAACTAACCCTCCTCCAGATTGTCGAGGATCATAACTTGGCTTAGAGCGCTGATTTGAGGCGTCAGGCCTTCCAGTGCCCCGTCGTTGTCCGCCTCGAGAAACAGAGGGTGCAGCAGGGCGCCGCCGCCGCTTTCGAGAAGCTGGAGATGATTGAGAATGAGAAGACCCATTAGAGGAATAGCTTCCTGATTTTCGCAATCGTCGCGATCGCCCCTGCAAGTCTGACATTCGTATCCCTCCACACCAGCAAAATCAGGAAAATCAATGTAAACATCAAAGGGTGATGATGTTTTGAAGCTGCAGAAACTGACTTGTAACGTAATCCGGGACGACTTAACGAGATTATGGAGCGGCCTGCGTCCCATAATCCCGGATTAAAATACAAACCCAGAAACAAACCAATATCTACCCAAAGAATAATCGACTACGCCAAATTAGCGTCATTAAAGCTGAAAGTTGGCTGTAAACAGAACACTTTCAACATGGAGACACGCTCATATTCATGGTACATGCGTGCCATCCCTTTATATTCAACCTATCAAAGAAATTATCTCTCCTGATTAAAAAGCGGTTGACGAGTGACGATTACTAAGTACCTCACATCGAAGCAATCAACCGATTGATGAGACTTCAGTTTAGTGACTTTTTCCAAAATCTTCCATAGGGATAACTTACCTGTAACACACCGAGATGCTTATAGGTACTGAGATGCGCTTATAAGCATCTCGGTGTATTTGGTGACTAAACCAAAACCATATTGGAAACCGTAGCTTTCCCGAAGGAAGAACGACACTGCCCAACCTCGACGAGGTTTAATCGTCAGGTTTGTTGTGATTCATAGCCCATCTAACTTGCCGTAAAATGCCCCGCAACATTGAAACTTCTGTCGTGGTGAGAGTCGCTCGATTAAACATACGTCGAAATTTTTTCATTCGGCTATCTGCTGTGTGTGGAAATACATAACCAATGGACAATAGCGTTGCTTCTAAATGCTGGTAAAAGCCTTCCATGTCATCCAGTGGAGCAGGATACGAACTATTCTCTAGAGGCTCGCCCCCTTCGGCATCGTGGCTCACAGTTATTTGCTTAGCCGCAGAGTGTTGAATCAACTGTGGGGAAATAGCAGGTTCTGCTGGTACCAGCGGCGATGAGGGGAAACCCGATTCAGATTCTCGTGCATCTTCATGGATGGCATTCTGCCAATTAAATATCGCGATTTGATATAGCTCATAGCAACAGATTGCAACCGCTTGCGCCAAATTAAGCGATGGGTAGAGTGAACTTGTGGGAATTCTCAGACATTGCTGTGCATAGCTCAATTCAGTATTACTCAACCCTCGGTCTTCAGGTCCAAAGATTAGTGCAGATTCTAGGGCAATGGGTTGGGGCGTAAACGATGATGCCGCCTGAACTTCTTGTTGTCCGATGAGCCACGGCAATATATGACGGGGATGCTCAAGAGGAGCGTCCAATATGTCGCGATCGCGCGCTGTAGTCGCAACGGCACGATGGCACCCAACTAATGCCTCAGGCAGGGTAGCCACAATACGAGCGGACTGCAAAACATCCGCAGCATGCACTGCCATCAAACGTGCATCATCATCATGCGGATGACAATGAGGGTTGACAAGAATGAGCTGACTCAATCCCATATTTTTCATCACACGCGCCACAGAGCCTAGGTTTAGAGGGCCAGCTGGCTCAACTAAAACAATTCGTAAGCGTGACAGCAGCCAGTTCGTCATAATAAATCGAGGAAGCGATATGGTTCTTTTTCGCAGAACGCTACTAGCCTTTTCGAGGCTAAGCAAATAGGGCGAATGTTGAGCCGCTTCACTATAGTTCAGAAATAAGTCGATTCAAACCCATGGGGCGTAATCGTTCAAAATCTGATTTTCCAACAAAGCTGTGTTCAGTATGTCAACGCCCGTTTACCTGGCGCAAAAAATGGAAGGATTGTTGGGATGACGTGAAGTACTGTTCTGATCGTTGTCGGCGCCGGCGATCGCAAGCGAAAACTGATGACTCAACGACGAACTAGAACCATATAGCCATCCTTGCATTAGGTAAAGGATCTGCAAATAAAAAAG
>JBCCWF010000512.1:0-4868 GCA_039194035.1 Cyanobacteria bacterium P01_E01_bin.6
AGCCCGCCGCCCCTCTATTGGTACTTTGTTTTCTAGCAAGTCCCTTAGCTAGAGATGCCTACTCACTGCGAAGGATTGCTGGTCGTGAGTGGGCATCTTGAAGGTAGGGCTGCACGTCAAGATGAGAGACGTGATTGAGACACTGGAGGATGAAGAGGCATTTGACACGTGCGATCGCACCTTTCTTGAATATGATCGCCTTTCTCCTCATAATCGCATTTCTGGTCAGAGATGTAGACGCCTGCGATGACAGGGATGGAGTTCATCCGCATTCCGAGGGCGATCGCATCACCCACTGTTCAATCGAGCAAACTGGCGCTCAAACGTTAAATGTGTGCTTATTTCGGGATTGCTAATAAAAACAGAACCTTTTGTTTTGGCACCTGAACTGACACTGAGATGACGAGATGATGGAGCCGTTATCGCCCCACCATTCCGGTAAGTACCTGGGCATAATAAAACCAAAACCTCCAATCCTGTGCCGCCCGCTGTGCAATCAGCACAGGATTTGGAAGGGCACGTTTAATGATGGCTAGCTACTGATTAAAATCTCAGTCAACTTTGGTCAAATTGAATAGCTCTGACAATCGCTTACCAACAACCAACATTTCATCATGGAAGCAGAACTTGAACATGTCCTGGAAATCAATAACCATGAAAAATGTCATCGGATAGTGCTCGAAGGCGTAACCTATTCAATTGGTCGTTGGTCCCGTAATGCGATTGTGATTGACGCGCCTGAAATTTCAAGGCAACATGCCATCCTTCTACGTCTTGCTGTACCTGACAGCAATCACCATGTCTTTCGCTTGGTAGATGGCAACCTAAAAGGACAACAAAGTACCAACGGAGTATTCGTTAACGGTCGAAAACAATCCTCCCATATCCTCAGACATGGAGATGAAATCGATTTTGGTGGTCGGACAAAAGCTCGGTACTATTGCACCTTAAAGTCCGAGTCTACTGATCAGAGCCTTGGCAAGGCTGATACCGTAGATCCGTTCGAAACTCTAATGGTTGAGCAGACAATCACTGCAACGGCAACCGATGCGGAGATGGCTCGACTCGTTTCATTTTTGGAACTCAGCCCTCACCCCATTATTGAATTAGATTTAAGCGGCAAAATTACCTACTTAAATCCAGCCTCAATTGTAGAGTTTCCTAATCTTAAGCAGATTGGTATTCATCATCCTATCTTGGCTGATTTGATTCAGTCAGTGCAAGCTGCCGATGAGTCATCATTTGTTCGTGAGGTTAATCTCGGCAACAGTGTGTACCAACAGGCCATTTACTACTTGCCTGAAAGTCAACTTATTCGGCTGAATATGCTCGATATTACCCATAAAAAGCATGCCGAAGCAGAATTGTTAAAGCGAGATAATTTACTCGAGGCAATTGCTCAAGCAACTAAGACACTATTGGTTGAGCTGGATTATGAAAAAGCCGTCCAAGACGTGATCGCAATGCTTGGAGAAGCCACTAAAGTTGACACTATTCTGGTCTGCCAAGATGTTTCACATCTTGGAGCAGAATCACCGATCGATTTTCAATTCGAATGGTCTGCAAATTCTATCCCCCATTTAAGACAACTATTGTTGCGCCATTACAAAGTTGTTAGTACAGAGAAGGAAGATAACTGGCGCAGCATTCTCATAGAAGGTCAAGCCATTAAAAAAGGTCAAACCGCATTGTCGAGTACGAGTTCTGAAAACTCCAGTCACCCAAATATCACATCAATTCTACTGATCCCGCTATTTTTGAAAGATCAGTATTGGGGATTTATTAGTGCAGCTGATTGGCAATGTGAGCGGCAATGGTCAAGCCATGAAGAGTCCAGTTTATTCACGCTAGCAACAAATATCAGCGCCGCACTGAATCGTAAGCAAGCCGAAGAGAGAATGCTTCACCGTGCACTCTATGACCCGTTAACTGAGCTGCCAAATCGTTCCTTATTTAATGAACAACTCTCCTTTTACTTAAAGAATTCTCATAGAAATGAAAATCTACTGGCTGTTATGTTCTTGGATTTAGATCGGTTCAAAGCAATTAACGACACTCTTGGTCATACGTTAGGTGATCAATTATTGAAAGATGCTGCTTCTCGAATCTCCCATGTGCTGAGAGAAGGAGATATTGTTGCTCGTTGGGGCGGTGATGAATTCACAATTTTACTACCCAAAATTCGCCATATTAATGATGCAGCTGATGTTGCAGAGAGACTTTTACAGACATTAGAAATGGCTTTCGAAATTGAGGGGAATGAACTGTATATCACAGGAAGTATTGGTATTACAGGTCTGGATAAGAATAGCCATGATGCTGAAACAATGATCAAGCATGCAGATATTGCTTTATATTCAGCTAAAGAAAAAGGGCGAAACCGATATGAGATTTATAATCACTCACTTGATTCAAAAACGCCGGAGCTGCTGACATTAGACAAGGATATGCGCCGTGCATTGGTACAAGAGGAATTTATTGTTCACTATCAACCCAGAGTGGATTTAACGGGCGAAAAAATTGTAGGCATCGAAGCCCTTGTTCGATGGCAACACCCTGAGCTGGGGTTAGTCTCCCCTAAGGTTTTTATTTCATTAGCTGAGGAAAACGGATTGATCATTCCCATTGGAGAATGGGTTTTACGTCAAGCATGTCTTCAAAATAAGCGTTGGCAAGATGAGGGATTAACTCCTGTAATCGTGGCTGTTAATCTTTCACCCAGACAGTTTCGTCAGCCTGACTTATTACAGCGAGTCGCAGCAATCTTAGAAGAAACAGGACTAGACACTCAATATCTAGAGTTAGAAATAACAGAAAGCGAAGCAATTCACGACATTGAATATACGACTAAAATTCTAGAGGCACTCCACAACATGGGCATTAAAGTGTCCGTTGATGATTTTGGTACCGGGCACTCCTCGTTGAATCGATTGCAATGCTTACCCTTTGATAATTTGAAGATTGATCGATCGTTTATTCGCGATTTAATTCCAAACACAAAACTATCTCACATTGTCTCAACCATTGTTTCCCTAGGGCAAAAGTTAGGGATGCACATCGTTGCTGAAGGGGTCGAGGAGGTTAGGCAATTGGAATTCTTGAAGTCTGTTCATTGCGATACGGTACAAGGGTTTCTTTTTTACAAGCCTATTTCAGCCGCGGCAATGAGCATGGTGCTTCAATCAACGACTGAGACAACCGAAAAAGTACGACTAGACGTGGTGTAAATTCGGAAATGGCCAAGATAGTGCTTGTATCGCCCAAGAATTGAGTCGCCAGAGCAACAAAGGTTAAGACTTTTCAAACACCCTCTCATTCAAAAGCCTTTGAATAAACAGCTTAGGGATCTGCAAATAAAGTACCAAGAGAGGGGCGGCGGGCTTAGCCCGTCGCCCCTCTCTTGGTACTTTATTTTCTAGCAAGTCCCTTATTCTGTTCCTATCCCGTCAGGAGAAAGAATGGATAGTTGACTTTCCGGCACTCGATAACCTAAGTGTTTGAGTGCACGGGGAGTGGCAACGCGTCCCCGTGGAGTGCGCTGGAGATAGCCAATCTGCATCAGATACGGCTCATAAACTTCTTCAATCGTTTGAGCGTCCTCTCCTGTGGACGCAGCTAGTGTATCTAGCCCCACGGGGCCACCGCCAAAATTCTCGATCATGACGGTCAGCATCCGGCGATCGGTCCAATCGAGGCCAACGGGGTCAACATTGAATAACTCTAGGGCTTCAGCGGCGATCGCCCCGGTAATGTCTCCTGACGCCTTCACTTGCACATAATCGCGCACCCGCCGTAACAGGCGATTCGCAATCCGAGGCGTTCCCCGCGATCGCCGGGCAATTTCGGCGGCTCCGTCGTCGGTGATGGGGGTGTTCAAAATATCAGCCGTTCGCAGCACAATCTGATTTAGCTCATCTAGTTCGTAGAATCGAAGTCGCTGCACCAGTCCAAAGCGATCGCGCAGTGGTGAGGTGAGTGCGCCGACTCGCGTCGTCGCCCCCACAAGAGTAAATCGCTGGAGTGGAATGCTGCGCGTGCGGGCACTCTGGCCTTTTCCAATGGTGATATCCAGCCGAAAATCTTCCATGGCCGGATAGAGAATTTCTTCCGTCACCCGTGGCAAGCGATGAATTTCGTCGATAAATAAAATATCACCCGGTTTTAGGTTAATGAGCAGCCCTACAATGTCTCGGGGACGCTCTAAAGCCGGAGCAGTAGTGATTTTACAGTCTACTTTCATCTCCGTTGCCAACACCAGAGACATGGTCGTTTTCCCCAGCCCAGGTGGCCCATAGAGCAGCAAATGATCCAGTGGTTCTTTGCGTCCCTGTGCCGCTTTGATGGCAATATCGAGCACTTCCTTAAGCGATCGCTGCCCGATATAATCGGCAATGCGCTTAGGGCGGAGGCTATCTTCTGGCTTACCAACTTCTTCCACGCCGCTATCAGGATTCAGCAAGTCTGAAGAATCCTCCGCTGGTGTCGATGACGCTATCAGTTCTAAATTCCCTTGATCCGCAGCATTTGTCTTTGGAGACTTTTTTGCCTGCGCAGGCTCTTTTGAGGATTGCTTGGACGAGATAATAGCCATAACAGACGATGGACAACGCTGCTTAATCCTACGGGCGTTCGGTACAACTCACCACCTAATGCCCATTTCAACCACTATGAACGATAACTCAAGAGTACACAAGTTCTATTTAGAAATGAACATCAAACCACACTTATACTGTCGGTTCGATGATTTTTTCACCCTTTTGTAAGGCTACATCTAGTGTCTTGATTTCACAGAACCACTAAATGGGACTTTTATTTCTGGAGATTTTTATGACGCTCAGAAGAATCATGCTGATCCAAAAGTTGCAACT
>JBCCWF010000513.1:0-4863 GCA_039194035.1 Cyanobacteria bacterium P01_E01_bin.6
CCCATCCAGTCGGGGACCGTTCACTTAGACAATTTCAATCTTCACGATCTGGCAACAGGCTGTGTACGACAGCAAATAGTGCTCATTCCCCAAGAAGCGCACTTCTGGAGCCGGTCTATTTTGGAAAACTTTCGCCTGGGCAATCCTCGCTTAACCTTTGAGCAAATTGTCGATTCCTGCAAAGTCACAGGCGCGGATGACTTTGTTAGCCGACTTCCCGAAGGCTACCAAACGGTGCTGGGAGAGTTTGGCTGTAATCTCTCTGGTGGTCAGCGGCAGCGACTGGCGATCGCCCGCGCCCTAGCCCAGGAGCCCGCCGTGCTGATTTTAGATGAATCGACCGCCGGGCTAGATCCCATTAGCGAAGCTGAGCTGCTAGACAAACTGCTGTGGCATCGCCAAGACCAAACAACCTTACTCATCAGCCACCGGCCTCAGGTCATTCGCTTAGCTGATGACATCGTGTTCTTGGAAGAGAGCACCCTCAAGCTGCAGGGCAACCTTGAAGATCTCCAGCGGATTGATGGCGATCATTTAGACTTTTTGGCGACCTGAGGTAAATCTATGACAAAAGCAACCCGGCCTCACAGAACAAACGTCCTCAGGCCTGACGAGCTGCTCCCGCCTGTCAGTTGCTGGACGACAATAGGCGGCGCTATTTTGATTGGCAGCGTTGGGTCAGCCGTTGTATTGGCCGCTTCCCTGCGCTATAGCCTTACCGTCAGAGCACCGGCAGTCGTACGCCCCAGCGGTGAGCTGCGCCTAGTGCAAGCAGAGCGGGCCGGCACCATCGCCCAAATTGCAGTCCAAGAAAACCAGGCTGTGCAGGCCGGAGATGTCATCGCGGTGATGAATGCCGTGTCTTTAGAAGTAGAGCAGCAGCAGCTAAAAAACGCCATCCGCCAAAGCCAGTTACAAATTGCCCAGATGGACGCGCAGCTGCGGCTGATGGCAGCACAAATTGATGATGAAGGTCGCTCACTCGATCGGGACATTTCCATTGCCGAAGCAGAGCTCAGCAATATCCAACGACAGGCACAGGAGCAGCAAGTCACCGTACAGGCAAACTTAGAAGAAGCCCAAGCCAACTTGGCTTTTGCGCGCAGCGAAGAGCGTCGCTACGCGCAACTGGTAGAGTCCGGAGCGGTTTCTCACCTTCAGCTTGAAGAAAAGCAGGCAACGGTCCAGACGGCAGAAGCTCAGGTCGCTCGGGCTGAAGTGGTGATCGGCCCGAGCCTCGCGCCGGTAACCATCGCCCAAGACCGGGTTGAACAGCAGCGATCGCGTCGTCCAGCAGTTCTCGCGACCCTCATGCGCGAACAGGAGGCGCTGATTCAGGCACGCTCAGTCTTGGAGCGTCAGCTCTCAGCCGACCAGCAAGCTTTGCAGCAAACAGAGCTGAACCTACAGCAAACAGTCATTCGTGCGCCCCACGACGGCATTGTGCACCAGCTCGCACTGCGGAATGTCAATCAGGTTGTGCAGGCCAGCGACACGATAGCCGCGATCGCACCCAATACCAACAACCTGAGCCTCAGGGCCGCTGTTGTACCGACAGATATTGCCCGCGTTGAGCTAGGGCAGCAGGTCAAGATGCGAGTTTCGGCTTGCCCTTTCCCGGATTTTGGCACGCTCAGCGGTCAAGTCGTCAGCATTTCACCCGATGCGATCGCTTTCAACTCCACATCCAGTACAGGCAGTGAACTCACCGCAGCCAGCTCGTCTGGGCAACCCCAGAGCCGCTTCTTTGAGGTCACCATTGCGCCAGAGACTATTCAGCTAGAAAAGGGCGATCGCCAGTGCGCACTGCAGCCCGGCATGAATGCCCAAGTCAGTATCATTTCTCGCCAAGAATCCTTGCTGAGATTTATACTCCGCAAAGCTCGGCTAACCGCACCCTAATTGAGACAGGGAGCGGAATATACATACAGCTTTCTAGTGCGATGTATTAATATTGTTCCAGACATATGCAAGCTAAAATACTAGGCTTAAGCTGTAAATATATTCCGCTCTCAGATTGATGTAGGAGCCTTGACATCATAGATTTTGAGAGTGTCGCGTTGCACAACTTCTTGAGAGCTGACAGATTCCTCATCTACAGTGACTCGTAATTCGAAGTCTATTGTAAGCTCCCCGAATGCTAGCTGATTACAGGGACTCTATCAAAATTCTGAGACGCTGCAATATATTTACGCTTTCTTAAGCGCCTGACAACTTTACCTTATATCCTTGTCTTACTAATTCTAACTTCAGCTGTTCTCGGTGATCACCCTGTATTTCAATAATACCTGATTTGACAGTACCGCCTGTTCCACATTTCTGTTTTAGTTGTTTAGCAAGTTTTTTCAAACCTTTCTCATCAAGTGGCACTCCTGAGATAACCGATACACCGGAACCCTTACGACCTTTCGTTTTTCTGCCTATTCGAACAATACCATCATTGGGAAATCTCGTATTGGATTTACCACATATGCATTTACTTATTGAATTCTCACATTGTGGACAGATTCTTCCAAACTCTGTGGAGTATACGATTCTTTTTCTATTATTATTTGATTTCATCTAATCATCTCTCCATAAAGAATGAAAGCGGAACATATTTATATAGTAATCATCACTAATTTTGGAGAAGTCCAGTTCCTAGAAATCCTATCTGGTAATGGATTGGGCGATTTTTATTCTCTGTTATCATCTATTATTTTTATAGTCTGATATAGCCTCAAAAGGTATCTGTGGAGTTGTTGATCTATCATAAAAACTATAAATATGTTTCGCTTCCTTCTCCACTGACTTCCACAAGTTCATCCAACTTTTTAGGAAACTCTCCCCTCTTCACCATACGAGCAAACACTTGATAACAGTCATTCTTGGCACCTTCCTTCCTTGGATATCCAAGCCAGAGAATGAAGATTGACTTTTGTTCGGGGGTGGCAAATGCTCTGAAAAATAATCGATAACGGTTGGGAATACCCATTTTCTTGACCCGCCCATACGATTTAAGCGGACCTGATAAAGTTAGCTTCGAGGCGTAAGGGTCTTGAGGAATAATCTCCTTAATCGCTCTCATCACTCCGGCATAGAGTTTGACTGTGGGGTGGCGAATGTATTCATCTCTCGGTAGTTTCGTCTTTAAGATACGAACCTTGTCGCGAAGCTCCTGCCGTTGAGCCCCAAAAACTCGTTTGAGAAAATAGATTCTCCAGCCGTTAATCTCCATCGAGAATGACACCCTGGCTTAGTTCGGCATCCTCATCGACCATCGGCTGGGTGTAGGCTTCAAGTTCTTCAGGATTTTCGAGGGCTTGTTTTGTCAGAAAGTCCAAGTAGAGGTTCAACATTAGATCCTCCTCTCTTGTGTTGTCTTCTTCGGTTTTTAAGCGAGACAGCAGTACTGTATCTGGGGCGATCACTTGGACGACTCCATCTGCTCCGACAAAGTCTGGATTCTCTTTGAAGAAGTCACTTGGTAAGCGATATCCAGAAGAATTGCCGATCTTGGCCCAGGCAGCTTTATAGTGCTTGTCAGTCACAGTGAGTTACCAAAGCTTCTCTTTTGTTATAACAGTTCGTTATAACGCTTGCAATCTCAACTCAGACGTTATCGGAGCCATTGCTCCCTGGCCTTATGTGAAGCTCTTGTCCTGGGTGTTTTACTCCGTAAAATTGTATTTCTGGCCTTCGAGGAGTATAAATAACCGACAGTTATTCATAGACACAGAAGTCAATCTTACTCAGCAAGCCAATTGGAAAGTGTGAGATCGGATATATTCTCAAAATGACGGATATTGTCAGTCACCAATACATCTTGTCTAGACCGAGCTATGGCTGCTAACAAAGCGTCAATTTCTCCAGTGGGCTTGCCAATTTGACGCAGTTCACTTTGGATGATGCCAAACTCGACAGCAGCAGACCGATCGAACGGAATGACAGGCAGCAGCTCGGTTATTTCATCAAGCGCATCGAGATTGCGCTCTACCAGCTTGGAACAATATGCCCCTTTGTACAGCTCAGCAAGAACCAGGCTTGGAACATAGCATTGCGGAAAAAATCGATTGAGTTGGGTAACAGCTTGACGATTGTTCTTCAGCAGCGCAATACAGATATTTGTATCGACTAGGTACATGCAGCCGCCTTCTAGTCTTCGGGGCGGTGAAGCACTCGTCCTCTGTAATCATGACGCTGGCGGTCAATGTCGACAAAAGCTTCATCCAGATCGGGCTGATTCGACCATGCGCCGAACAGCTCGTTTAGGCGTGCCAGCTTATCTTGTTCTGCGGCGCCCTCGTGAGCTTGGGGCGATTGATTGCTGTCAACTCTCAGCTCCACGGTAACCTCCACACCATCCGGAACGTCTTGGAGAGCTTCAAGCAATTCGATTGTCTTCCCGTGCTTGATCCCTCTAACTCTCACAGTAAGACCTCACGTTGGTGACCAGTGGCTCGATTACTGAACCCTTTCAATCTAACGATAAGCCAAGACTCCCTCCAGATGCGAGCCGAGGAGTTTGAGGTTGCTTACACCCGTCTCTATATCCGTTTTTATCCACTATAGATAACTGACGGTTATTTATACTCCTCCTGGCTCGCTCTACTGAGAACAGAGGTGGAGTGACGCTTGCATCAACTCTCCATAGACAGGCGACGAGATTTCCGCCGGACTAAGCCTCGGGTTCCAGTAGAGATGACTTAAAAGCTACGCCCCAGGGTAAGAGGATTTTCGTTGCCTGAAGGGCGGTACGCTTTTTCAAGACTTTCAGGGGTACGATTTCGTGAGACTCTACACAACCAACTGGTTGCGGGTTTTGCACGTAAACGATCGGAGCTGGCGACTCGCATGACTAGCTTGAGAACTCAATCAAGTAAA
>JBCCWF010000514.1:0-4826 GCA_039194035.1 Cyanobacteria bacterium P01_E01_bin.6
AGCTTGGCGTTATTAAACAAAAACCACAAAACCCTGGGGAGCGCCCCCCAGGGGCGCTCCCCAGGTTTTTAAAGTGAGTTTATTGATCTCTATCTACTTACTCTAAACCCATTAGGTTTCGTTGTTCTCATGGGAATGATGAGAATGACTCGTGCATCACCTGCGCATCATTGGTCTCAAGATGTATCAAACCAGGCCATCTTCATCACTCATTGCGCTATTTACCCGACGGTATTGCTATGGATAGCCCTCAGGATCATCAAGCAACTCAAACATCTCGTCCTCTTGATTACGATACGACGGTATCTTCAGATGACGCGCAGGCTCAGGAAATGACCATTGATGAAGGAGAGGCAGCATTCACAGACATGTCTACGAATGGTGCGAGCGTATTGCCTGATGCAGTGCCAGGATGGTTTCAGAAACTGGAAACTCATAGCCATCGATTATTGGCTGTTCTACATCCCACAACACTAGCCATTGAATGGGCCAATGAACCCTTTTCTCAACGATTAACATCGATAGGTTGTCATGATGCGCATCCAGAGATGACTCAACTCTGCCGCTATCATCAGCTCTATCGATTGCTTCAGGGCATGCATTCCGAACCACTCCCTCCGTGGCGAGTCTTGGAAGAACCGTTGATGATTTCCGTAGACATGCCTGATCACGACACGCCTCGCTATGTTCAGGTCTGGGTTCGTTCAGATACCCTCATGTTCAATGTTCCAAATCGTTTAGACGATATCCTCACTCCAATCAGATTTAATGGCCTGGATAGGGCTGCATGGCTGGCTGTTTTTAATGATGGGAATCAACTGGATCAGTGGTGCAAAAGACTAGAGGGGATTTTCAAGTCAGGGGCAGTGTCTTGCCAAGGCCAGTTGTTGATAGAGGGTGTCGACATCACCGCTCAGGAGCAGATGCGTCGCATCACCCAACTGCTTGTTGACCAGAATTCAGTGCTTCACCAAGAGAAATTTGAGCAAGTCAATGCCCAAATGTGTACGCTGTTCCAGGCAGATACGACAGCAATGGTCTGCTTCCAGCGCCAAAAAGTCCGTCTATTTATGGGCAATGTGAGTGATGACCTCAACGTTGCAGAATATGCGTTCGACGACCTCCGAGGCGGGCAACTGATGGAAGCGATCGCCAATCAAACCATCATGATTGTGCCGGATCTGGGAGATCAGTGTGTGACGGAATTGGGTGAGCGATTACTAACCTTGGGAGTGCGATCGCTTCTGCTCATTCCGTTGATGGCAGAACAGATAACCTGTGGACATCATACCCAGCATCCTATTGGCCTAGTCGGAATCTTGAGTCGCACACCAAATCGCTTTGACTCAGTCGATCAGCGGCGAGCAGAGCAACTGGTTCCCGCCTTTGCCGCGGCCCTCGCCACAGCCTTGCGACAAATGCACCAACAACGGTTCATCAATAGTATTCATCCATCCGTAGAATGGCGCTTTATTCAAGAGGCCGAGCGCCGAAGTTTAGGTATGTTGCCAGAGCCCATCGTATTTCAGAATGTTTTTCCTCTGTATGGCATCTCAGATATTCGAGGCTCGTCTCAAGAGCGTAATCGAGCGATTCAAGCAGATCTCGTAGAACAGCTGACATTAGGCCTTGCTGTTGTGGATGCCATGGCAGTTGTTCAATCAGGAACCTTTGTGGAACAGCTTCGCCTGGATGTGCTGGACAAAATTACTGAACTCGAACGGAATATTACGGTTGGAGCAGAGGTGACCATCAGCCGATATTTAAGCGATCGCCTCGAAACTCATTTTGATCACTTTATTCAAGGTCATCCTCAAGTTAAAACGGCTGTAGAGGCCTATCGGCAGGCATGCGACCCCAAACAGGGTGGCGTGTATCGAGCGCGTGCCCATTACGACTTTTTACTCGGGCAAATTAACGGCCGCCTACGAGACACGTGGGAAAACTGGCAAGAAAAAATGCAACAAGTCATTCCACATTATTGCGATGTAGAAGTGACAGACGGCGTTGACCATATGATTTATGCTGGAAAGGCGATCGCCATTCATTTTTCGCCCTTTTATCTACAAAGTCTTCGATATGAGCAGCTTCGTGCCGTCTGTGCATGTGCTCGCACTGCATTCGACATCCAAACCGAATTTGACTCCACGCTCGATGTGACTCATCTTGTGTTGGTACAAGATTCGACAGTAGATATTTTTCACGACGAAGATACGGAGCGCCTCTTTGATGTTCGGGGTACACGCGATACCCGATACGAGATTGTGAAGAAACGAATTGATAAGGCAATGGATGCGAACAACCACACCCGCATCACCCAACCAGGAATGTTAACCGTTGTCTACTCTACGGAACAAGAAGAAGAAGAATATCGTGAATATTTACGGTACTTGGTTCGTGAAGGATGGATCGATTCAGAAATTCAAACGGGAACTGTGGAACCACTTCAAGGGGTGAGTGGTCTTAGATTTATGCGAGTCTCTGTGTTACCGAACAAATCTGCTTGATCGGAAGCCGCGAGATTCAGCTAAACATACAGCTTGCCTGCGATGGGGCGTGATATGTCACGCCCCATCGCAGGCAAGCTGTTAGCTATTTAAATTTGCGTATTTTCATGATTTAGCAAAGTTTTAGATTATGGTTTGAATCGAAGCACGTTGAAAATGTGGTTTGGATTTAGACAGTAATGTTAATGTCTGGACTGTTCTCGCCGATGTTGCTGAAAACCGCAGTATTTATTTGCTCTGTGCATATTCTGCGCATCTGTCAACTCAATACATCGACAATTTATCAAAACCAAGATTGAGTAGGTGCTCACAATTAACGGTACAACCCATAACCCTGCGTCGCTTGCTGAGCAGGGTTATGGGTTATGAATTTGGTTTTTAATGGTGCCGAGATATCTAATAGAGAAAAAGATAACGGGGAGTATCGTGCTATGGCTCGCGATCGCGCTGGCAACTCACTGAAAAAAGCAAACCAAGTTCAATTTAAGAATGGAAACTTTCGGATTCGGGATGCGATTGGGCAAAACAATGACTCGAACGATCTGTATCAATTGGTTATTGGCACACGCAGCAGACTAGCCATCAACGTATCTCGGCAACAACGAACAGGCAATGCTGACGTGGAGTTGTACGAGCTAGCACGAAGACAGCGACGAGTTCTCAGAGAAATTGGTCGTCCTGATTTTGATGATCTGAGTCGGCGAGATATTCGTGCAAACTTGCACCGAGTTGGGCGATCGCGCAACAAAAGGAAAAAGTCCGAGAACCTAAACATCACGTTAGATGCCGGGACTTACTATATTCGAGTCTTTCCTAAGACTGGGAGCACCCGATATCAACTAAGAATGTCGTCTACGCCAGAAGAAACTAGCCTACCGATTGTTCAACCACCGACTTCTCAGCCTCCTGGCACGTTACCCTCACCTCCACAACCTGCCACCCCCTTCATTCAAGTCACCACGCCCAACGGAGGTGAATCATTTCAATCGGGAGACTCGTTGGCGATCGCCTGGACTGATCAAGTTGACGGCCCTGTCCAGATTAATTTATTTTCCGATGGCAACAAAGTTCGCACGATTACGGACGCAACCCCTAGCGATGGGATTTTTCGATGGGACATTCCGGCCAGTATCGAGAGCGGAAACACATATACGATTCGCATTACCAGCACAACAAATCCATCTCTCTTTGACGACAGCGATTCAACCTTCCAAATTCAAAGCGATGTCGTATCACCGAAATCAGAAGATCCCAGCGAAGTATTCAATATTCAATTCGACTATCGATTTGATACGAATGGATGGTTTACACCTGAGCGAAAAGCAGTGCTTGAATCTGTGGCTGATATCTGGGAAAACATCATCCAAGATGAATTTGATCCGGTGCCAGCTGGGACCAGCATCTATGTTGAGAATCCTGAAAAGGAAGGGGTGTTTGAAGAATTTGATATCAACTATGACATTGATGACATCGTGATCTTTGTTGGTAGTCGAAATCGCGGTGCGTTAGCTGAAGGTGGTCCTTCTGCGCTGTATTTCACAGGAACCACATTGGATACTCGATTCAATGGTTCTGATTTCGAACCCTGGTCAGGCTTTATCACCTTTAACCGAACAGAAGACTGGTTTTTTGATTCCACTCCCGATACAGTCAGCGATTTACCCGCCAACAAAATAGACTTTTTGTCCGTCGCGCTCCATGAAATTGGTCATGTTCTGGGATATGGAACCTCCAATGCCTTTGATGCATTGGTATCAGGTGAACGCTTTATCGGTGAAGCATCACAAGCTCAAAATGGCGGAAACCCTGTACCACTCGCCAAAGACACGTCTCACATTAAAGATGGATACGAGTTCGGTGGATCGGGAGAGTTGATGTTTGACCCGTTCATTGATGATGGCGATCGCACACTACCCACACGATTAGATGTCTCAGCGCTTCAGGATATTGGATACAGCATTGACTACAGCAAAACATTCCAAAACAAATCGAAGAACGTCTAACATTCATTGGACTCTGTCTCCTGAGATGTCCTGAAAAAGAAATGCCTAGGTTGAACATAAAACCTAGGAACCCAGCATGTAACTTAATAAGTAGATAGCCATAATTAAACGTATTCTTCCAAATCCTGCGCCGCCCGTGCAGCGGGCGGCGCAGGATTTGGGCTTTTGGTTTTAATTACGTCCAGGTAATTATCGATTCACTAATATTGATTCATTCCTGACAAATAACTGTGTCGAGCACTGTATCGAGGTTCAATGCGACATATTAATTACAGTGCATTTTTTAGTAGGCTGTTAGCTATTTAAATTGCGTGGG
>JBCCWF010000515.1:0-4825 GCA_039194035.1 Cyanobacteria bacterium P01_E01_bin.6
GGGGCGCGCCGCGCCCCACATCACCGTTTTTGTACTTGACGCGGTTGCATACCGCGATATGTCGATACGATTGAGAGATGGAAAGCGCCATAGAAAAAAATATTTAGGCGATTTAATCCTTACCCCAAAAAGGTTTCAAGCTTCAGACTAGATATTGAAATCCAACATTTAAATCCAATGACTGGGTGACTCCTGTATCTAATTACAGAACGACAACACAAAAGGTTGCAGTCTTCTAACCACCTCCGTCGTTCTGAACAGCATTTATATCAGTTCTCTGATTTGTGTTTACAGACTCTTGTCAGGGCGAATGACCATTCGCTCCTACAGAAAATCCTGTGTAGACAGACATTCAAGAATTGGTATTCGCCATCGATTCGCTGCCTGCACGGCATCATGCCTCGGGATGCTTGCACACAGCGACACCAATCGGGTTTTGCGCCATCAGCAATGCTGATGGCCGATGGCTTGCTGCGCTTTTGTTTCATCAACCATTGAATTAACTACAGGAGTCCCATCATGGCAACCCTATTCCAAGATTCAGGCGCTAACGCAGTTGACATTCAAGATACGTTTGAAGCATTTCAGCTGGCTCTGGGCGATCCGCTCAATGGCAATACGTCGGGTGCTGTCGCAGAAGGACGACGTCAAATCAACTGGGATGGCGCAGCCGTTCCTTTCGATATGCCCCGTGACTTTTTCAACAACCTCCCGCTTACACGCGGGGTCGTCTTCACTACCGATGAAGGGTCTGAGTTTCGCGTCAGCAATCCTGGAAACGAACCCGACTCCGCTGACGACAACCGATTTAGTAGCCTCAACCCCACCTATCCCGACGAATTCACGACCTTTAGCCCCAATCGGCTCTTTACTCCCGTTGACACCAACGTGTTCGATATTCAGTTCTTTATCCCAGGCACCACAACTCCAGCAGTCGTCAGCGGCTATGGTGCCGTGTTCACCGACGTTGATCTCGCTGACACCACCACCATCGACTACTACGATCAAAACAACAAGCTGTTGTTATCTGAAAGCGTAGATGCGCAACCAGAAGGGTTGTCCTTCTTGGGCGCAACCTTCGACGAGGGAAATCTCTTCCGAGTCCGAGTCACCCTAGGCAACACCCCCATTGGAGCCAATGACGACCCAACCAATGGCATTGATGTCGTTGTGATGGATGACTTCCTCTTCGGCGAACCCCAAGCGCTTGCGCCCCAAGTCATTCGACGAGCAATCGAAGGAACCCCCGGCCCAGACATCCTGAAAGGAACCCGTCGTCGCGACACATTGATTGGCTTGGACAGCAACGATGACCTCCGAGGACGGAAAGGGCGCGATACCCTCATCGGCGTCGATCCAGAAGACGCGACGCCAGGACTCTTGGAAGTCGATATCTTGCGAGGCGGGAAAGGGGCTGACACCTTAGTTCTCGGGAACGCACAGGCTGTTTACTACGATGACGGCAACGTCGAAGAGGCAGGTCTGGGTGATTATGCCATCATCGTTGGTCTCAAGCGACGAGATAACATTCAGCTCAATGGCGATCGCACTGACTATGAACTGGGCAGCATTGAGATCAATGGTCGTCAAGGCACAGGCATCTTCTTAAGTGAAGGTCAAGAGACGAATGAGCTGATCGGATTTGCCCGAGGCTCGTCTATCAATGTAGTCGAGCAAACCTTGACCTTTGTTTAAAAAGGCAATCCACGTCATGGTCGTTGGGGGAATTGATATGTGAGCATTTCGTGTCCCTATCAATCCTCCCGACCCGAATGAACGTGTCTATCTGCTAAGTACGTGGACGTAAGTAAAGCAAAATCCCAAATCCTGTGCCGCCCGCTGCGCAGTCGGTACAGGATTTGGAAGGATACGTTTAATGATGGCTATCTACGTATTGACGATAAGTTTCCTCTGGGTGAATGTGTGGAATAGACTTGGCGAGGCATTCATGCAATGGCTCGCCATTTTTTTAATTCCATCCGGAATGGAGGGCGATCGCCTTGAATCCTATGCATAAGAGACGAGCCGACAACACTCCTCTAGATTTCAGCAATGATTTCCCTCCTCCACCCCGAGCGCGATGCGCTCGGGGTTTTTGCTGTTTTATCGTCTTCTCGTCATCCCCTCAGCTTTCCCAGCAACGACTTATCATCGCCTCAGGCACCGGTCAGAGCAGCCTCAGGCTCGCCCCCGATGATGACAATCAAGCAAACAAAAACGTTTTCGATGGGTCGTCACAAAATCCGACTCATCACCAAACACTCCATTACCCTACAAACAGGAGATGATTTCCATGAAACGCACAATCAAATCTCTTTTAATCCCTGGATTACTGGCCACTAGCGTCATGACCGCCTCGCTCGGCTCCGTTCAATCGTCGGCTTCAGCCGACACATTGTCCGAGGTCGATGGGTTGCCCAGTGCTGACGTGGTTCTCGATGGCAAAGAGAATGCTGGATTAGAAGACGCCACTCAACGAAAGCACCACCGGGGGCATCGCCACCATCGTCGTCGTCGCTTTTTCCGTCATTTCTATCATTAAAGTAGGTAAGTAGATAAGGGACTTGCTAGAAAATAAAGTAGCAATAGAGGGGCGACGGGCTACGCTCGCTGCCCCTCTATTGGGTATCTTTTCTATTTGCAGATCCCTAAGCATAAATAAACTCACTTGAAAAACCTGAGGAGCAACTCTCTGGGGCGCTCCTCAGGTTTTTGTTTTTTTAGTTTAATAATGCCAAGCTACTTAGACACAATTAGGTATAGAACCAGCTTCCAAATCCTGTGCAGCGGGCGGCACAGGATTTGGAAGGAAACGTTTAACGTTTAATGATAGCCATCTACTGATGAATGAGAGCGATTGATAAGTTAGAACGATTGATGAGTTAGAGCGATCGCCCAAGAAACCATTCATAGCCAGACTTGAATTGATCTTTACCTCCTGTTTCCAGGATCGCCCCATGTCCTGGAATGACTCGATCGAAATCCCAGCTCAACACCTGTTGCACCGATGTTTCAACCGTTGCCTTGTCACGGGTGCCCCACTTTTCCAAACGAGAAGGGCGCAACGTGTTGTAAGTTCCTAGAACGCGAGCGGCAAGACGAGTCTCCAAACTACTGGTTGGATCGAAATTGAACGCGATATCCGTGATGATTAGCGTGCGACTAGGGCGGTGGTAGAAAACCGTTTCTTGAGCTGGCTTGATACCCAAGGGGAGAATCGCCTCAAACCCGTCAAATGGCTGATAGTCTAGCACCTGCTCAAACGTTCCCGATTGAGTAAAGATGGCATCGAATGTTAGGTCGGGCCGTTTTTCCGAAAGTCCGACCACTCCCCACACCGTTGCACCAGGATAAAAGGCATGGGCAGAACCAATGGAGAGATGATGAAACAGATTTGGGGCAATAATATGGCGAACTGTTCCTAACGGGTCAAGGGCTTGGCGATCGCCCTCAGTCAGTTCAATGGGTGAAATCAGGATCAGGTCACGATTGGGCAGACGAACGATCGTCATCCGGCTACCCACAGATAAGCCAAGGAATCGCAAGGGTTGTGTCATCGTCCAAAGATCAGGGGCGATCGCCGTTAGTGTCATGACAAAAATCCTTTTAAAATCAAATGTTCGTTATAAAAAAATGAGCCTTTTCCATTGGAACGACGTCAGATTCCAGTTAACCAGATGTCCATCACAACTTGGCAAACTTCTCAGATTCGCTACGAAGAAATGAGTGATTGAGGCGTGCTGAGCGCGCTTCAATCGCTCATTTCTTCGTAAACTTTGCCAAGTCGTGTGTCCATCATTAAACGTATCCTTACAAATCCTGTGCCGCCCGCGCAGCCGGCGGCACAGGATTTGGGGGTTTGGTTTTAATGATGTCCAGGTACTTATGCAGAGTCCAGTAAGCCAATCAAAAGTGCTGTTTGCTGTTCAATCCAGGCATATTCCGCATCGCCCCGATCATACAGAACCTGAAGGAGTAATCCATCTATAAACACAAGGACAAAATCGACATAGTCTGGACTAGAGAGTTGCAAATAGTCGGCCAACTGATCATGGGTACGTTGCCACACGTCATGTAAAAATTGTGAATCGTCAATGACGTTTCGCTGACTGTGTTGATAAAAATCTACCCACAACAGAATTTGTTGCTGGTAGGCTTTGACATTGTCCAAAAAAAACGTCATGACAATGCGAAGGCGATCGCCCACGGTTTCTCCAAAGGGAGCCTGAGCAAAAAAGGCGGCAATATCCTTTTCACATAGCTCTTGCACGAGCTGAATAAAAATACTCTCCTTACTTGGAAAGTAGTGATAGAGCGTTCCGGTGGAAACCCCCAACGCTTGGGCGATTTGCCGCATCGTAATTGACCCATACCCCCTTTTGGCAAAGAGGTCTAAGCAGTTGCTGAGAAGTTCTTTCCGATAGCGATCGTGGTCAACGATTTTAGGCATGAATTATTTATAACATATGTTCGTTATAAATAATTCATGCCTAAATTTCTGAACGGCACGACTTGGCAATGTTTACAGACGACATGAGGGGTGGGGGCCAGAAATCAGAAGCCAGAAGCCAGTAATCAGAAGCCAGAAGCCAGTAATCAGAAGCCAGAAGCCAGTAACCAGTAAAAACCGAGTTCTAACGCCTGAATTCTGACGTCTCTCCTTGGGAAAACGTCCCGTTTTCATCGAAGGGAATGGCACCGTAGTAAGATCGGTCACTCAAGCGATGGGTTGACCCCACATTCTAGGCATAACCCTGGGGAGCCCCCCCCCGGGGCGCGCCCCCCCGGTTTAAAGATTGTTGTTAAATAAAACAAAACAACATAA
>JBCCWF010000516.1:0-4775 GCA_039194035.1 Cyanobacteria bacterium P01_E01_bin.6
CAACAATAACTTGAATACACATTCAAATAACAGAGTCCGGGTAAAAATATTTACATTACGAATAGATGTAGCCTGGAGTGCATCCAACAATAACTTGAATACACATTCAAATAAATGCCTGGACGTCATTAAAACCAAAACCCCAAATCCTGTGCCGCCCGCGCAGCGGGCGACACAGGATTTGGGAGAATAAGTCTAATTATGGCCATCTCCTTCGTCTCCAATAGCATTGAAGACAAAATAGTTCAAATGAACTATATTAAGGACTTGGACGTAATTAAAGGCAAACCCCAAAATACTGTGCTGCCCGAGCAGCGGGCAGCACAGTATTTGGAAGAGTGCGTTTAATTATGGCTATCTACTTATCTTCAATGCTATTGCTGAGAGATGATGTTGCGATTAACGGCGATTCAACGACAGGCATTGTTGGTTCTAGCCAGCATGGGGTTTTTACTGCTGGAGGTAGGAGAGCGATCTTTCCCGCAATTAGAGAATTCTACAGCTTCGCAGAGTGGACAAGGAATCAGATCATTTTCTACTGTTAAGGAAAATAGACGTGGTGCAGCACACTCCTCTATGAGAGAGAGGGTTACGTTGTCGTCCCCACGAACTCATTCTGTGGATCAACCGGAATCGTATCCTCCTCCTACCATTGCAGATTCAGTCGATTCTGTTTATCGAGCGGTTGTTAAGATTACTACGCAACAAACCGATTCTCCAGCTTCAACGTCGCTGCAATCTTCGCCATCGATTCCAAATCATTATTCTGAACTATCTGCATCAGGTTCGGGTGTTGTTATCGATTCAAGTGGTCTCATTCTTACAAATGCGCATGTTGTGAACGATGACACAGATGTGATGATTACTCTGTGGACAGGAGAACAGGTGGTTGGTCACGTTCTAGGAATAGACAGCCAATTTGATATGGCGCTTATTCAGGCTGCCTCTGATGGATTGTCATCAGCACCGATGGGAGATTCTGACCAGGTTCGACTGGGGGAATGGGCGATCGCCATTGGCAGTCCACTTGGGTTAGACCACACTGTAACCGTCGGTATTATCAGTGCCACAGGGAGACGCCGAGATGATATGCAACGTTCTGGGCACATCGGCGAGTTTATCCAAACAGATGCTGCCATTAATCCCGGCAATTCTGGAGGGCCACTATTAAATCATCAAGGAGAGCTTATCGGAGTAACCACCGCTAGACTTAGTGGGGCACAAGGCATTGGATTTGCAATTCCCATTAATGAGGCCAAACAATTTATCCAGCAGGTTTTGAGAGCAGAGACCGATAATGACGACCAGCCATTGGCTTCTCAACCCCACAATCATGCCGTGAATCTGCTAGCGAATCATAGCAGTGAAGTTTTTGGAATTCGTGCCACGATTGTTTCTTCAGAACGAGTGCGTGAGCCATGTAGCACTGTTCCAACGAGCGAACCACTTGAACGGTTCGATGACGCGCCCAATGTTTCAAGTAACAGTCGACTGCACGGAGAACTTGAACCGGAGCATTTGCCATCTGTTGTGGTAATCGATGTGATACCGAATTCGCCTGCGAATCAAGCAGGAATTCGAGTTGGAGATGTAATTTCCTCCATTAATGGATATCCCATTTCAACAATAGAGCGATTGCGGGAACTGATTCAAAGCCCAGCACAGGACAATGCCATGGTGATAAATGTTATGAGAAATGGACAAAACTTAATATTGAATCCAGTGAACTACTCAAGAAAACCTGAGTAGTTTGCTGGGTAGAGCAGTCTTCTTAAAAGCTTCACATGATTGGGGTGTAGGTAAAATTTAGTTGAATTTCTATTGATCAACTTCTCAATATGATGGATATGAAGCGATCCCCGTCACTGCGGCGCTATTTGGGAACCCTTAAAATTGTCGTGGGTGAACGTTTTGATTTCATCGACAGTTCTAGTATATCTAGACGCTGGTGTTGAGACGCTTACCCAGGGACAGTTTTACGATTGAAGGAGAATTATGGCTGATTCTTACCCAATTTGTCAGCTCGGTGATCCTGTCCTACGTCAGGTTGCACAGCCAATCTACAATGTTCAAGATCGCTGGGTTCGTTCGTTGCTTTCCGATTTACTGAGAACGTTGCATCAATCTCATGGGGTTGGTATTGCGGCTCCTCAGATTGGTGTATCACGACGGCTGTTGATTGTTGCATCACATTCCAATCCTCGATATCCAAATGCTCCTGAAATGGAGCCTACTGCAATGATCAATCCCCACCTTATTAGTCATTCTGACGATATGACTAAGGATTGGGAAGGTTGTTTGAGTGTACCTGGCATTCGTGCTCTTGTTCCACGCTATTCTGCTGTGGAAGTTGGGTATACCGATCAGGATGGAAAACTCCAGCGTCGTGAATTTAATGGATTCGTTGCGCGAGTTTTTCAACATGAACTCGATCATTTAGAGGGTCGGGTGTTTCTAGACCGTGTTGAAATGATGAAAGATGTGATTACTGATTACGAATATCTAAGGCGGTACGTCAAGTTCATTGAAAATCCTCAAGAACTTATCGCTGTTTAAGAGAATAACAATCGGGCAATCATCATTTAGATATATGGTTTCCGTGTAACGGTAAAATGGCCTCGACATACCTTGATAATTGGCTTGAATGTCAAGATTTCACTGATACAAGATCTCACGAATATAAGATGTCTCATCAATAACATAACCCTTATGAAAAAGGTGATACAAGGACTCAGTTTACGAGTCCTTTTTTGTGTTTGTTGACTAGAAAGTAGTCCATATTTGCCCAGAGTCTTTTCACTTTTCTGGTTCATCCATCCGTGCTTAAGATACAAGCATGAAAAAGAAGAAATTTAATTTTTTTGGTAGTGTCTCTTATCCTTGGATTGCACGAATTATCATGTAGACAGACAAGGATGTTAATAGCAATCGAAACATAATATTGACCGTTTGATCTGGTAATTTTGGAAGTAGACGCGTCCCAAGCTGGGCTCCAATAATTCCGCCAACCCCTAGCATAATTCCAGGTATCCAGAGGACATTATTGTTTCGAGTGTGTTCGATCAGACCAGAAGCAGCGATCGCCACAATAGCCCCTAAGCTAGTGCGGACAGCCGCTTTTATCTCTTCTCCGAGAATCAACATCTGGAGAGGGACCATCACCACTCCGCCGCCAACGCCAAAGAGTCCGGACAACATGCCTGCAGTCGCTCCAATGCTGGCAATCGAACTGAGGCGGCGCAAAAATGATTTCTTTTTAGCAGAAGCTTGGTGCTGAGGAGGCGAAGAGTGCGAGCTAATCTCATTGCCTAGTACATTATCTCTAGAACGGGATTGCTCAAGCTGAATGCTACGAGAATCATCATCGTCAAATGATTGATTGATCGCATCATTGGCTTGGCGTTGTTTCCGACTCGTGAGTTGCTTTTTAAGACGAATTAAGTAAATCGTGATGATCAAAAGAGCGGCAAATCCCAGAGAAAGCCATGTATCTGGTATTCGCTCTCCAAGCCGCGCTCCTCCCTGAGCCGTAAACACTCCAAATACGGCAATCCCCAAAGCAGCTCTCCAGTTTAGGTCTCCAGATCTCAAGTTACGAATACTGCCAGAAGTGGCACTGAAGAAGACTCCAATCAAGCTTGTAGCTGTTGCTTGAACCGTTGTCTCAGCACCTGCCACGATCAGCGCTGGGACAAGGAGAACCCCGCCACCAATGCCTAATAACCCTGCCAGTGTTCCAGTCAACATTCCGAATAATAGAAGCAGCCCTAAGCCAAGGGGAGAATCTAGCAGCATGCCTGTTCCTGAAGTTCTTTTGTAGGCTAGCTGATAATACCGCAAGATAGCGGCTGTTTTCGGGCTATGGGGCGATTACACTATCTTGTATTGCGCGTCTAAATTCTTTCACGCTCATTTCTTTACGGAGCAGGAGATTGAATGAAGCTGACAGAACGATAAGTATGACCAGTGTTGATATATTTCATTAACGCCTTATAGGTATCAGGATCAACGTATGGGAGTAACGGTTGTTCGACACTCTTAAATGTACTGAAAGCGAATTGAATTTTTTGATCCCAATTGTCTACATATCGATGAAAATCTTGTCGATTTATCGCACCTCTACAGTTATGACTTCCACACATACATTGAAAGTCATAGTTCATATTTAATGCTCCGTAGTCATCTGTTAGCTCTTCGTCCTGTTTAATATCACGGATTGCAATTTCAAAACCATAGCCTGTCGTGAGTCGATTGCTATCGCAACTGTGGTTTAAATACTTTTCGATATCCCAACTAATGATATAGCTACCACGCTCAAAATATGAATAGCGCTTGATTAGATGCTCATACTCAGGTCTTTCTAAGAGAGGACTATCCAGTGGAATTTTGATGTCAAGTTCATCCTGAACATAAACGATTGTTCCTTTTGGAATGTCAGCTTTTGCAAAGACTCCGTAGCCCTTTCCAGAGCTAGCGAATCGAAGTTCAGTATCAGGATGAATCATAGTGTACCCCTAACGCTAAATAAAGATGCGTATATTTTCTTTAGTGTGCCCCGTTTAGATGAAAATGCAATCATTAGAACTAACAAAACTTACAATTCCATAGTTGAAATAATTTTCTTAGAGTAAAAAATCGATAACTCTTTTTCCTAAAAAGTTGAGCGAAGACTTTCCATGTCATATTTAGAGTTTTACTAGCCCTAGTTTTTCATGAACTTGAGATAAGTACCTGGTCGTAATTAAAACCAAATCCTGTGCCGCCCGCTGCGCGGG
>JBCCWF010000517.1:0-4763 GCA_039194035.1 Cyanobacteria bacterium P01_E01_bin.6
AACGCAATTGACATAGGAGCTGTGACAACTGAAGTCACGGCATATGGAGTCGGTCAGATCAAGTTAGGTGACCTTGAATCGGCTCAGAATGTCTTGCTGGACGTTGCCCCAATCGTCTATTGAGCATGTGTCGAATCAGACAACTGGGATAGGATAAAGGTGAATCCTGAATCGCCATTCCTGTCATTTTTGCCATGCCCAGAAAAAAATCAGAGGTAATTTATACCTCTATTGATGAATGGATTGAATACAGGGAGCATCCAACAATTGAAAGAAGAAATGCGATCGCCCTTCAGAACGAAGGGCTAGTTTCGTCGTTTGTCACATCAACAGCATTAGGCGTTCACGAAAATCAGCTAGAAGAAGCAAAAACAGAGGGCTACTTTGGCCTGATAAAGGCTGTTGAAAGATTTGACGCTTCAACAGGTAATAGATTCTCTTCATTCTCAAAGCCCTACATCATTGGAGCCGTACAACAATGGGTACGAGATAATCCATTTATAAAAATTGACAGGGTAGACTACGAGCTTTATTCAAAAGCACGTTCGGTTACTAAAAAACTCACACGGATAAATGGCAGCTGCTCACTAGAGGAAGTTGCTAATGCTTGCAAGGTCGGTACTTCCAGGTTAATTAAGGTATACGAAACTTGGGAGTTGCACAAACCTTGCCGGATGCCAATCAATGAAGATGGCATTGAGATAGAATTCGCGGCACCTGAAATTGAGCAATCGATTTCAACAGAAGAGCGCGATCGCCAGATCTATGAAGCTTCATTAGCGGTATGGCGATCGCCCTTCCCCGATGCACAGAAGCAGCTAGTTATTAACCACTGCTTACACGGTTTTTTTTGCGCCGATTCATTATCCAAGTTACGTAGTTTGAGCACCAACAATCAAAGTGCAGAAGAATATGTTGATGAAGTATTGCAATACCTCAGAGAAAAACATGCAGACAATAGTGCCAGAGACAATTCAAGAAGAATTCAATTACAACGTACTGGAAGAGTCAGCAAGGTTCTTCGTAAAGCAACAAACTTTAGAGATCAGAACGAGGATGAAGACATCAGCACTGGCTGTCATCGAGATCGGGGAACGACTGATCGAAGTAAAAAAAGTGCTAGATCACGGGCATTGGTTGCCTTGGCTTAGAACCGAATTTAACTGGAACGACAGAACACCTCGTCGAATGATGCAGGTTGCAGAAGCATTCAAATTGGACAATTTGTCCAATTTGAATATTGATACGCTTGGCCCATCAGTTCTCTACTTACTATCTGAACCAAGTGTCCCGGACTCGGCCAGAGATGAAGCGATAGGAAGAATCGAAGCTGGCGAGAAGATCAATCTGCAAACAGCAAGGGAAATCAAGGTAAATCATCAACTTCGGGCAAAACCGGGACCACCTCCAAAACCAGCATATGATGTTGGTCAGAGCGTATATGGCTTGGTCGATCCATTTGTTGGAATTCAAATGGTTGTTGTTGAAATCGGCAGTCGATCTGCATCATTGTGGATGTATGAATGTCGATACGTGGATAAGGCAGGACTTGAGCACTACCGAACTTTTTATGAGTCGGCCATCTCCATTAATGCGCCTCAGCTCAAGCTAAAAGAAGAGCTACCAGCGCGAATCATCCCACAATCCCAGTCAATTCCGCCTAGTCCGCAGATTGTTAGCATCACATCAACAGCAAGAATCCATGCACTAACAGAAGAGCTTGATGCGTCCCAAGACTTGCTTCAGCAACTGTTCTATCGATGCAGCAATTTGCCCCCACAACAGCGAGACATTGTTTTCGCTGACGGACTGGGCATAGAAATTGAACAGTGGTTGTATCAGGATTCTTAGTCCGTTGACGGAAAGTTGTTTTCGGCTATAGCAACAATTTTCCAATCTGAGATGATCTGCCTCGCCCAATAGTAAGGGCGACTTTCAGCCATATCGGTCAGCAAAGAAACATTCGTAACCTCTATACCATCAATGGTTGTTCTTGATGCAATCCTGTTCGTACGCCCTGAATTGATCTGAGATAGGTCAAAGTCTTCAGGAATTAACAGATACATGCCCTGCATCATCAATTTGTGAGATTGATCAAACGTGCTAGCAGGGATAAGCCAAGCGGCTAGATCTAGCTTCTCATTGGCAGGAAGATCTGAGAAGCTATGCAGTCCTGTAGATAACTTGGCTTTTAGCGTGTTCTGAGCTTCCGTCAATACAAGCATAAAATCTCCCTACAAAAGTGCTGCGCCAGCCTCTAAGTCTTTCCAGAGATTATTTAACTCTGTCGCCTCCTCAGTGGTAAGCCCTTGACCAATGAAAACACCAGTCCATGTATTTGTGTTTTCTCCCCACTCAAACCAACGAGTAGCATTTGGCGTTGTGGTTTCTTCATTGGTTGCCGTTGCGATGACGCTACCATCCAGAATTAGCTCGGAATCGGTAGAAGATCTTCTGTTACCCATTAAGAGCTGATTGCTTGGTGCTGAAACGATTGGGATTTGAGTTGCCCGACCTGTATTTACAATCGCAGTGTAGCAGTCAAAGAATTGTTGACTACCTGGAATGACATTGATCTTCGGATTAGTTCCAAATCTTTGGCTGACTAAGGTTTGATTTCCTCCGCTAATATCGACCTGCTTAACCCAAACGCCAAGACTGATGTTATTCAAAAGATCTGTATCGGCTGCTAACAAAGCTTCGTCCGAATCAACTCGCTGAGTAGATCCGTCACCCGTAAAACCACCAGAAATGCTCCAATCCCCTGACGTGTAGCTGTATATCGTCGTATTGTCCCCGATCAGAGGGATATGAGCGCCAGTAAAGCTACTCGTCATAGGGCGATAGAAAAGCTTGGTCTTCTGCAAAAGCGTTGCACTGGCTGAATTGAAAAACTCATCGATAAGGGCGATCGCCGAATCGCTCACAGATCCGCCAACGTCTTCCACCCTTTGCCTGTAACTGACAGACAGGGCAGATAAAGATGAGCCACTAAAGGGAACACCGTAAGTAATCAGATTTAGAGCAATTGGCATTGATCATGTCCAATACTCCTCTAATCATTCCTAAATAGGAATCCTGAAGCTGAATATTGTCATTGGTTGCCCTGATGCTTTTCGATCGCATATTCAATGACATTGCAGATTGGATACGGCGCATCCTATGGAGGCAACGGGAACGCCAATCGCCATATGAAATTTATGACCGAAAGCCTTCCAAATTCGGCACGCTATGCCTGATATCTCGTGATACTCCACGAGCACGGCGTACTTATGTGTTCATGCCTAAACGCACAACAACGATATCCAGCAAGCAGCGAGATATTCATCTGTGCCTAGATACGTTGTCGCCGCTAGATAAAGCAAAGGCTTCAGCAGAACATGTCGATCGCAGTCATGTCGTACAGACACTCACCCACAAAATCTCAATCTTCTGGGCTTCTCACTGGCTGCATGCAGACGGCAGCTACGACATTGAAACACTATGGGAAGGATTCTACGACTTACAGGGCCGTAGCGAATACCCCGACAAGATGGCGATCGCTGTCCTCGACAACCTAGCAACACTACTCCTTCATCAACATCACAGCCAAATCAATTGGCGATTTGAATGCGATGCATCGAGGAAGCAACTTGTGATCGGCAATGGCTTCACGCTACTTGAAATGTTGGTTGTACTTGTGATTATCGGAATAGTATCAGCGATCGCCGCTCCTATTCTCCTGAACCAAGTTACTCGCTCGAGAGAGGCTGAAGGGCAAGAGTTGCTGGGTTACGCGGTGCGATCGCAAACTAGACACTTCACCAAAAAACAGGAATTCACAGATCGGTTGCCAGTTGATGAGATACCAACGACCACACTCTATTCACTTCAAATGGATGTGCAGCCCGATCGTGTTGAGATAGAAGTCGCTCCATTCAATCCAGAATCTAATCTGAGTAGCTTCAAGCGATGCCTTAGGGCAGAAGACATGAACACGGTTCAAGGTAGATTTGAGACGAATGACGATGGATGCGATTAGCCTTGGTCATGACCATCACGACCGTCCCCATGGTCATCATCGGAGTCTCCAAACGCCTTGGGGTCTATTCCTGCTGCCCCCACGGTAAGAAGCAATTGCCCTGTTGCGGTTGAAGCTCTCCCCAGACGTCCCCATAGCGTCAACGATGGATTGTCCATGATTTCTGCGATCGCCGGGAAGAAAAAAAGTGCAGCACATCCAGCCCCAAGAACCTGAGCTACTGGATTCTCACTTTTAAGCAATTGGGTAACAGAGTTGCTGACCACAGGAATCCTCAAAATGACGCTATTCAGAGGATTCCTGAGTGGAGCGGGCAAACATTTATTGGACACCTCAACCTGCCTACAGCCCAGATGGGGAGCCACATGCTTTCATTCCACAGAATCAGCCATTGTTATGTGTGCTTGATAAAAAATGCACAATTCACACCCCTCAAGGGCTTCAAGTGAAAGAGCGGCAAAATCATAGCAGAATAGACGTGTGGACGGGCAAGGAATGGCTGAGAGACGGTCAAGGTGCAGGACGCTATCACAGCATCTATCCATTACCCATTCGCACTATGCCGTGTTGGGTAGAAAACAAGATCCCACCCGTAGAAGGTCGCTACCTCATCCTTTGCAAATTCTGCTATACCCAAAGCGGTTCGTGCTGGCGCATAGAACCTGACTATTATGTCGCAAGGATTGAACGCGACGAAAGCCACATGTATCACTGGAAAGTGTTCAGGCGCGCCACTGTCGAT
>JBCCWF010000518.1:0-4759 GCA_039194035.1 Cyanobacteria bacterium P01_E01_bin.6
AAAATGTTCATATCTAAGCTTGAACCTTAGACGATATAAGACTTTTACTATTCTCTGATGTTGCATTTTGAGTTGCAAATCAGATTTTTAAGCTAGCAAAATTACGTTTTCCGTTGTACCTACACAACCTTAATCTAAAAATCATTGGCTTTGTTTGCTCTGGTAGCTGTCCCCCGCCTCTGGCGGGGGACAGCTTTGCAATTTAAATGTCTGACAGCTTATCAGGTTGAACCTGAAACTTCTGTGGTTTGACTGATGACTTCTGCAGGAGTGGCATTCTTCACAAGTGCGATAACTTCGCTATCTGCTCCGAGAGCACTCCCTGTGCCGTTGAAACTAATCACGGTGTCGCTACCCAGGGTTGTGAAAAGATACTGAACTGTTCCACCAAGTGTATTGACGATGATTTCATCAGCGGAATTTCTTGTAGATACAAACAAGTCCTCAATGACGGCATAGTCACTATCGAGAGTTGAGCTATCACCCTCAACCCCATCGTTATAGAAGATATCGTTTCCACTACCCAAAATAAACGTATCCTTACCGCTGTTACCTGTCATGCTATCGATTTGATTCGGCCCAATATCCCCAATAAAGGTATCTTGACCTCGGTTACCTATTAACGTGTCGCTACCATCTCCACCATTTAGGATGTCGCCACTACGACCGCCATCTAAGAAATCGTTCCCATTTCCTCCAAGCAACGTATCGCGACCACGACCACCTTCCAGGGTATCGTTACCATCTCCACCATTTAAGATATCGGATCCACCTTCACCCCTCAATAAATTGTTCAGACTATTGCCCGTGATGTTATTTGAGAATCCATTGGCAATGACGTTCATTGCAGAAGGGGGGGCTATGGAATTCAGTGGATCAACCTCCACAAGAATAATATTTTCAATGAATTGTTCATCGGCCAGGATGTAATCTGTTGTAATTAAATGAAGTGTATCTGCTCCTCGATTCCTATCTTCATTAACTGTGTCACTGCTGCTGCGAACAAAGTAGTTATCGTCGCCTCTGCCTCCATTCAAGGTATTGCTTCCGTTTCCACCGTCTAAGCGATCGTCTCCATCTCCTCCGTTTAGTTCATCATCCCCCCCCCGACCATCTAAGAAGTCGTTGCCATCATTTCCATTGATGATATTTCCAGCAGAGTTGCCTCGAATATAGTTATTTTCGCTATTTCCATTTCCATTTAAAGTTCCAGCACTCAAGAACAGATACTCTACATTGCTGGATAACGTGTATGTATTGACACCACGGGCAAAAACAATGTCGGTTCCTTCATCCGATTGTTCGGTGATTGTATCAGAAGAGTTGTCAACAAAATATTTGTCATTGCCGTCTCCACCTGCTAGATCATCAATCCCCGTACCACCATTCAAATTGTCATCGCCATTGCCACCAACAAGCACATCATCGCCTGCACCACCAGCAATGAGATTATTTTCATTTGCAAACCCTAGAAGAGTTGCATCTAGGATGTCATTTAACCCGGTACCGAGAATACGAGCCATACCGTTTGTCCTTCATTCACTTAGATGTTTCCACCTAAGATTTCTTGGAAAGACGAACGCTATCGGAAGAAAATCTCCGTAATTTCCGTGAAGTTGGACAGATTTTGTATGAAGTTTTCGTCAGATAATATCGGCAAATGTGCGTTCCATTTTCCGAAAATACAAAACACCTGTGACCAATAACAACCCAACGAGGGCTAAGGACACAGAGAACCCTGGACCATAGAGATGGGATTCACTGCCTAAAATTGCCCAGCGGAATCCATCAATGACTCCTACCATTGGATTCAATGAATAGAGTAACCTCCATTCGTCAGGTACAATACTGCTGCTGAATCCTACGGGAGAAATGTATAGCCCAAATTGGACAATGAATGGCACTATATAACGGAAATCTCGATACTGCACATTTAATGCTGCTAACCAAAGCCCTGCCCCCATGGCAGCAGCAAAGGCGATCGCAATAAACAGTGGCAAGGTTAAAATTCGCCAACTTGGAACAAAATCATACCAGGCCATCAGTCCCAGTAAAATTATTCCCGAGATCATAAAGTCTACGAAGCTAACAATGACGGCACTTGCTGGAACAACCAATCGTGGGAAGTAAACTTTGGAAATGAGTCTAGCATTGGAAATCAAACTGTTACTGCATTCGGAAAGCGCATTTGAAAAAAACTGCCAGGGTAGCATTGCTGCAAACACTAAAATTGGATATGGCGCTCCATCGGAAGGCAAATTCGCTAATTTTCCAAATACTACAGTGAACACGATCATCGTCAAAAAAGGGCGAATGAGTGCCCATGCAATACCAATAACCGTTTGCTTATAGCGAACTAAGATATCTCGCCATGCTAGGAAGTAAAATAGCTCTCGATATTGCCACAGATCCTTCCAATACTGTTTTTCCGTACGCCCGGCTTCAATAATCAGCTCAGGTGTCGCTTCTACAGCTCGTCGTTTGCTTATCGTCATATCGCTGTTGATATTTCACTCTTGCAGCACTGTATTCATTAGAGGTTTGCACACATTTTTATTTCGAAGGGCGATCGCCTTTTCGTACTATGAAATAACTATAAAAAAAGGATGAGCAATACTCACCCTCTGACAGATTATTCGAAATAACGAGTGTGCATATCGCCCATGAGCGAAACCCATCATTGTTCATCATTCATCAAGCTGCCGTAGATTGCGATCGCAATGGACATTGTCTATATCGCAGCCTGAAAGTCTCGAATCCGATAGCTTGCTCGATTGTGGGAATGGCGAAACGTGAACTCGCTCACTGATGGGTTTCCGTTGACTTGAATGACCCCCGTTACCTGTTGCCACAGGACTGCGGGAGCAGGAACAATGCTATAAGCGCGATCGCCCTCTTTCGTCACGTGGTACCACGTCGTGTCCTCACAGATGGGACACCAAAATGCTTCTAGCCACTCACCATCCAAGGGAACAGTGGTGTGACTGGCCACTAAGAGTAATGACTGTCTACGACCGACGCCTCGCTCTTGGAGCTGAGATGCGCGGTCGGCAAAAAGTCGATATTTTTGACTCACGCTATCGAGATAACAGCCGTGAGTTGGACAGTAGATCGCTCGACGCTTCGAGCGTTTCCGGTTTCGGGCACAGCGATTCCCCAATTCGGCCTCCTGATTGCAATCATACAGTTGGGAAGGCTACGTTGAAGGGACTGAGATCATTCATTCATTCAAGTGAATGAGTCGACGACCGTCAAAGCCCACTTCGAAAGTAGATAAGAGTTTATTCAGCGTTGTCGAACGTTCGCATGCAATTGTTCTCTAAAGGAGAAAAGCGTGCCCAAGCTAGGTTGGGTGTATCCCACTTTTGCAAATCTGGCCTTCATCCCCTAACCTCTTCTCCCCAAGGGAGAAGAAGAACTGAATTTTCAAAGTCCCTCTCCCGATGGGAGAGGAATTTAGGGTGAAGGCTGAAAAACTGGGATGCACTCAGCTAGAGTTACGTTGGAATCGGCATCCTGTTTAAGGTTTACGCCTCATCCACTTTCCTTATACGATGGGGCACTGTCTCATCAGGACAGATTGAAATCGCCTCCGCTGTTCTACATGTAACCTTCAAAATAAGCGATGCTAATCGTTGACGGTTCCAATTTTTCACAACGATCTGGCACTGAATGAATTTGATACAGCTTTATATCCCCCTTATCGGCTGGGTCGGACTAGGCGTGGTGCTTGGGCGAGTCTTGCCATCTATTGTCGCAAAACGCCTCGGCCTCAGCTTGTTTTGGGTTGGGGTGCCGCTGAGCATCATGATCTTCTTGCGACAGGCCGACTTGACGGGTGCTGTCTGGATGGCCCCCATTGTCTGTTGGGGCGCGGTGTTATCAGGAGCGGCGATCGCCGGACTGTGGCTCCGGGCGAAAGGACAATGGCCGTCCCCAACACAAGGCAGTTTTCTCAATGCCTCCATGTTTGGCAATACAGGATATCTCGGTTATCCCATCACTCTGGCGCTGGTTGGCCCCAAATATTTTGCCTGGGCCGTATTCTACGACACCCTTGGGAGCACTCTGGCAACCTATGGACTGGGTGTGGCGATGGCCTCAAACTTGGGCAAAAATCCAGCAATTTCCGACCATTCCAATGCCATTCAACGAACCCTCAGTGCATTACTCAAAAATCCTGCCTTATGGAGCTTTGCCGCTGGATTGGGACTTCGGCAGGTGACGCTGTCTGACTCCACCGAATCTTTTTTGAGAATCATTGCGTGGACGATCATTGCCCTCTCCCTGCTGTTGCTTGGGATGCGGCTGAGCCAACTCTCATCTCGATCCCATGTTCAGAAAGTCAGCGTTAGTTTGATGATCAAAATGGTGATTGTGCCGCTCATCGTTGCCCTTGGGGTCAGCAGCATTGGCATTACTGGATCTCCCCGACTCGTGCTGGTGCTTCAGGCCGCTATGCCTCCAGCCTTTTCGACGCTTATTCTTGCTGAAGCCTACAACCTCGATCGAGACTTGACCGTCACAGCCCTTGCCATCGGCACAACGGGGCTATTCCTGACACTTCCCATTTGGCTGAGGTTATTTGGCTAGCCATGAAAGGCAAAACAACCGTCAACATTGTCGGAATAATTGCCCTCAGAGGGCATGGTTTTTCGCTCCTACGATGAGCCATATTTCCAGCCAGCAAATATAGCGCTGTGCGGGTTGATTAAATACGGTGAGGTGGGGCGCGCCCCGCCCCCCCAAACCACAATTT
>JBCCWF010000519.1:0-4757 GCA_039194035.1 Cyanobacteria bacterium P01_E01_bin.6
CCCCCCACATATACCCATTTGTCTTCTTTTTCTTGCGCCCCCGCTCCCTCTCCTGGTCGGGGGGGGTGGGCTCCCCAAAAAACAACCCCCCCCCCCGGGCGGGGCGCCCGCCCCCCCCCCCCCGCCCCTCTATTGGGTCTCTTTTTTATTTGCAGCCCCCTAACCGGACTGACATGACTTGGCAAGCTTCTCAAAATTACAACGAAGATAATGAGGATTTGGGGCGCGCGTTGCGCGCCCCAAATCCTGTTCCTCTATAAGCAAACGTTCCCAAGTCGTGCGAACTTAGGCGTAGGAATAACTTAAGTAGCTAGCCATAATGAAACGTAACCTTCCAAACCCTGTGCCGCCCTCAACACAACAACCTGGAGCCTTTTAATTTTCATCTTTTAGTATCGAGGGATGTGAGGATCGATATAAACAGCATAGGCATCAATCCCTCCAGTCAAATTTTTGACATCTGAGAATCCCTGTTGTTTCAGCCATCCACACATCTGAGCCGAACGAATACCGTGATGACACATCACGATCGTTTCAATTTCTGGATCGAGATGTTCCGTTACCTGCATTGACCAGTCTGCAAATCTGCTGAGAGGCAAGTGATAAAACCCGTCTAGCTTAGCCAGTGCAAGCTCCTGAGGTTCACGTACGTCAATGAGCTGAAGTGGAGCAACGGTCACCTGCTGACGCTCCGCAAATTCTTGAACATTTATTTGCTCAATCGACTGAAATGACGGTGAATAAGACATAGGACACACTTTTGACAACGGCGTTAGGCAGCAATAGCGTCTGTCTTCTAAATTCTATTGGACTTCTCGAAACCTATTCATGAATGGTGCCATCTGGCATAATGGCACCTCTGAGAATGGTTCCAGTCAGCTTCACCATGATTTTCCCAGGGACCCCAACACGAGCACCACTTAAATCAGCACCACTCAAATCGGCTCCGCTGAGGTCAGCACCAATCAGATTCGCTTGCCGCAAGTTGGCATGACTCAAATTTGCTCGAAATAAATTTGCTCGAAATAAGTTTGCTTTGTGAAGATTGGCTCGATTGAAATTGACCTTATGCAAGAATGCATCACTTAAATCGGCATAGCTCAAGTTTGCAGAGCTAAGATTTCGGTCTGAGAAGTCTTTTTCACTCAAGTTACGACCACTCCAGTCCACACCACTCAAATCAGGTTGAGGTCGCACCGGGCTCGATCTAGGTTGACGGTCTGACGATGTAGAAGGGCTGTAGTAAGAAGATTGATAACGAGAAGCCGTTCCAAATCCACCGGGTGAAAACGAACTGTTTTGTCTCGATGCGGGTGTTCTGCTGTCATCTCTCGCACTACTTTCAGTGTGAGTCTGTGAGCTATGAGTGTTGTTGGATCGGCTATCAGACGAGCGGTCTGTGGAATAAGTAGTATGGGCAGGAGCACGCGATGATGAGGCAGAATACCCTGTGCGCCCTTCTACTGCTGAACCGTTCTTAGAGGTGTCCTGTGCGTCAGCGGTGGGCTGGGTGGATGCAGGATTCGCAGATGCACCATTGCTTGATGCACCATTGCTTGATGCACCATTGCTTGATGCACCATTGCTTGATGCATCATAGCGAGCAGAACTAGATGGTTCTGACGCGCGACTGGACTCCTGATGAGCCTGCTTAGACGATGAAGTTGAATTTGATGCGTAAGGATAGTCAAACCCTGGGCGAGGGTGGGGCTGGTAACGATATCGCTTTGTCCCCGTATCGGATGTTGTCCGTTGAGTTCGATCCGACGACCGATACGAGGACGACCGACCATTAGAAGCACTTGATGTTGACGTACCTGATGCCGTACTCGCAGAACCTGAAGCCCGTGCCGTTGATTGGCGCGAGGCGGCGGTTGTCCGCGATGCTGTGGCTCGATTCGCACTGGAGCAGCGAAAAGAGTTAAATCGCCCCCGTCCATCTCGCGTTGATGCTCTCAACCGATCTCGAGCTTGGTTCAGTTGCTTAAGCTTCTCTTGGGCTTTTTGCTGAAGACGAACATTATCTTTGGGGATACGGTCAGGATGCCAGATGAACACTAAATCCTTATAAGCCTGATTAATCTCCTCAATTGAGGCACCTAGCTCAAGCTCAAGGATTTGATACCACTGTTTAAGATCATTCATGCAATCAAAATGTCACTGAGTCATCATCGGGTACCAATGCATGTCTTGGCAATGAGCCAGGATGTTGCACATGCAGCAACGTCAGGCAGCTCTGCTCTAAAAAATGCAGGAATTTCACCTATATTACCGATAACATCAGGGATTGCCTCATGTTGTTAACGTAGCTCCATATATTGCAGGGATCACAATATCTACAGATCCTTTACGTGCAACCCATGATTTATCTAAAAATAAGAAAAAACCCTTAACTCATCAGAGCAAGGGTTAGAAGTCCAGTATCAAATCAGAGAAACCACTCAGCGCACCCAATGTTCTGAAGCGGCAATTCTTATGCTTTGGTTCCATAGTAGCGTGACTTTATCAAGAAGAGATCAAGTTGGTGTGTTTTTTAGTAAGGCCTTTGTGTATTCTTCCGGATTCCTACAGAATAATTTAGCTTTTAAATTCACCTTTTTATACAAATTATCCGAATTATTTCGGATCCTAAACACTTACTGTACACACTGAATACATCGGTACATAAGTGTTTATGGGAATCCCACGATACCTAGGGCAAGATTCAAACAGTCGGCAGCACCCAGTCACACGATACATCGGGCACAGATTCAAGTCGTAAGCAGCATCAACTTGAATCTGTGATGACGGACAAGTAATACACTGGAGAGTGCGATCGCCCGATGAGGTTTCTTGGATGAGGTTTCTGTCCTTCCGGAGTGCATTATTAACTGTTGTTGCTGTCGTACTCGTGGGAAGCATCAGTATTGCTCTATGGCTCGGAGTCAACCCATCTCCACTTCAACCCATTGCCAATGTGTCAGCACTGCCTGAAACAGCCATGTTCGTGCCTAAACAAACGCCGTTTATGGCATCTATTGTGGTGAACGCTGAGCAGTTGCAACGAGCTGGATTGGATGCACTCTCTTCAGTCCAGCGCCAGCAGGCTAAAGCAGCTTTCAAACAGATTCAGCGCCGCGTTGATACGCAATTTGGATTAGATTATCGAACCGATATTTTGCCTTGGATCGGTGACGAGTTAACGGTGGCTCTGACCAGTTGGGATATTGATCGCAATCCTGACAATGGAGCGACTCCTGGTTATTTACTTGCTGTTTCAGTGGGTGATGAAAAAGAGGCGGCGACAGCCTTACAACGCCTCTGGCAAAAGCAATCACGCTCTGGAAAGCAAGTTGTTGAAAACTATTCAGGGGTAACCATCACATTCGTAGATGGGATGTCAGGGGATGGGGCAACACGTGTAAACGAGCCACTCATTGCAACAGCACAAGTTGGTCGGCATTATGTGCTGTTTTCAAATAGTCCTAAGGTGCTGAAAAATGCCGTGAATACCTTACAGGCAAGTCAGTTAAGCCTTGGCAATAGTCCCCTCTATCAAGAGACAGTGAGTCGCTTGCCAGAAGAGCGCATTGGCCTAGTGTGGCTGAATGTACCTGAAGCAAAGACTTGGTGGGGACTACACCATCTAGCAGAGCAGGAAGCTTTAGAGATAAGCACACAGATTACGCAAACAAACCAAGCCAATGAATTGGCAGGTATCGCCACTGAAACCATAGCTGCTGATAGTCTAGCCGCTGATAGTCTAGCCGCTGATAGTCAATCGACGACTGGGGCTATTGTTCCTGCATCACGTGCAGTCGACATCGTGGCAACAAGCTTGGCGATCTCCCCAGGCGGGATGGTCGCAGACACTGTATTAACGCCAACGTCAGGCGCGTCATTTAGTACCCACGTTCCTCACCCCTTAGAATCCCTGTCGAATTTGCAGTATGTGCCAAACGACAGTTCTCTCGTCCTCACAAGCCATGCCTTGAGTGAAGCGTGGGATATGCTCACTCAATTCACAGCTCAGGGAAATCCATTGGCTCGACACATTACTCACAACCTCAATGAGCGCCAAAAACAATGGCCGTTTCCCATTGGAGACGATGGATTACCTTGGGCTATAGGCGATTATGCCATTGCAAGAGGTCCCAATGAAATTGCCGTAGATGATGGTGATCCTGATTGGGTTTTTGTCATACCCTCTTCAGAGGAGTCAGAACAAGCCATTCAGCAGCTTGATGCGATCGCCCAGCAACAAGGATTGAATGTGGATGCCCTTCCAATAGATGGTCAAATGACCTCAGTATGGACGCGATTGCAAGCTGTACTGCATACCGACACTCCGACAAACCCTGTGAGTCTCAGCACCGAAGTAATAGGCATTCACGCAGCTCCTAACGATCGAGACATCTTAGCAACCTCCGTCAGTGCCATCGGTAAAGCTCTACTACTCCAGGACACCAATCTAGCCACAAGCACAGTATTTCAAGATGCGATCGCAGCGTTGGATCCGCAGAATGATGGATATCTCTATACCAATTGGGATCTAGCCCAGACAACGTTGACCAAAGCCTTTCCAAGGCTCACACCATTTCTAGAAGCTGGACAACCCTTACTTCGACCCATGAAATCTCTCGTCATGACCCGATACGAAAGCCATCCCGAATTTCAGCAATGGGGAACGATGCTGCTGTTTTGATATCCAAACTTGTCCTACAGTCTTCTTCAAAACATCGTTGCGACAGGTTAGGGACTTGCTAGAAAATAAAGTA
>JBCCWF010000520.1:0-4749 GCA_039194035.1 Cyanobacteria bacterium P01_E01_bin.6
AGAGCGTACTATCGCACTGGGCTGTAGAGGGTTTTGATATCTCACGCATGGCCTAGCACTCACTCAGACAGAAGGGGCTGCTATCACCATACAGGTTAGCTATTTTGTCAATGCGTAAGTCCTAAGAGATTAGGATAAGGTGTCGTAACCTTAGGAAGTTAACGCGATTATCTCCGAGTTCCGAATATTCCGTTGTGGCGTGATCTTGCTCAACGATGCCTGACGTTAACAGTGGGTTCTATCTGTACTATGCACGATGCGGATGTAATCGTTATTGGGAGTGGCTTGGGCGGGCTAACAGCTGGGGCACTCCTCGCTCGCTATGGGTGGCAGGTGCTTGTCTGCGAAAGCCATACCATTCCTGGAGGGGCTGCTCACAGCTTTTCTCGCAACGGCTTTCATTTTGACTCTGGGCCATCGTTTTATTGCGGGTTGGGCACCGTTGGTCGTGCTGGACAGGCGTCTTCCCTCAATCCACTACGACAGGTTTTTCAAGCTCTAGAGGTCGATCTTGACACGATTCCCTATGACCCACTAGGCCACTATCACTTCCCTGAAGGAACGATGCCTATTTACGGCAATGGCGATCGCTATCGGTCTGAAGTGGCGCGGTTTACGATGACTGGGGCGACTGAACTGGCTCACTTTGAGCGACGGTTGTTGCCACTTTATGAGGGGCTGCGAGAGATTCCGACGCTGGCGATTTGCCCAGAACTGAAAGGATTGCCGCTATTGTTGGGTCGCTATGGCTGGTCGATGCTGAAACTGCTGCCTCGTGTTGGTCTGATGCAGGGAAGCACCGGAACCATCATGGATGCAACGGTTCGTGATCCCTTTGTGCGTCGCTTGATTGACCTGGAGTGCTTTTTGCTCTCGGGACTGAAGGCCAACGATACGGTCACGCCTGAGATGGCGTTTATGTTTGGGGAACGCACGAACTCAGTAATTGATTATCCGATTGGGGGCAGCGGTGCAATTGTGGATGCCCTCGTCAAAGGACTTGAGACCTGGGGTGGAACGTTGAAATTGAACACCCATGTCGAACGAATTAATGTGCATGAGGGGCAGGCTGTTGGTGTGACGTTGCGGTCAGGAGAGGTGCTGCATGCCCCTGTCGTTATCTCGAATGCCACTATTTGGGATACGTTGAATCAGTTGCTGTGTCCAGATGACGTGCCAACACCGTTCCGGAAACAATCTCTCGCAACGCCAGCCGTGGAAAGCTTCATGCATCTTCATTTGGGCATTCGGGCAGAGGGCTTAGAAGAACTGACTGGGCACCATGTGGTGGTGCACGATGCCGCGCGGGATATTACGGTTCCTGGAAATACTTGCATGATATCGATGCCCTCTGTTTGGGACGCTCAACTGGCTTTGCCGGGTCATCATGTGGTGCATGCCTATACGTTGGAAGCGTTTGACGGATGGCAGAAAGATTCATCCTATGGCGATCGCAAACGCCAGCGGGCTGAGCCGTTATTTCGTGCCTTAGAAAAAGTCATTCCGGATATCCGCGATCGCATCGTGTTAGAACTGATTGGCACACCGCTGACCCATGCGCGATTTTTGCGACGCTATCAAGGAACCTATGGTCCGGCGATCGCCGCTGGTACAGACATGTTTCCAGGGTGTCGCACTCCCATTCAGGGGCTTTATCGCGTGGGTGACAGCACCATGCCGGGCATCGGCGTTCCCGCTGTGGCCGCATCCGGTATTCTCTGCGCTAATACCTTGGTGGAACCCCGGCAGATTCAGGATTTGCTCAATGCCCTTGGACTTTAGGCCACAGCCTGTTGCGATTAACCAGGAAAATTTTCACATCGGCATTCTTTAAAGATGATGGGCATACACATTAGAGATCTAAATTTAGTTCATAGAGAATGATTTCAGAATTTCGGGGTGAAATCGCTGCTCTTTCAGCGGCGTGCATTTGGGCTATCTCATCAACGATTTATGCGGGGTTTGGGCGTCAGTTGCCGCCAACGGTGCTGAATTTGACGAAGGGTGCAGTGGCGATCGCCTTCACGCTTCTGACGTTGTGGTTAAGGGGAGATGGTTGGGCAGATATTCGTTCTTTTGATCTGCTGCTATTGGCAGGAAGCGGCATCATCGGCATTGGCATTGGCGATACGGCATTTTTCTCTGCACTCAACTGTTTGGGTGCTCGTCGAGCACTGTTAATGGAAGCGTTGGCTCCTCCCCTTGCGGCCATGCTGGCGCTGGTTTTCTTGAGCGAAATATTGGACTGGATGGCCTATTTGGGAATCGTATTGACGGTCGTGGGCGTCGCCTGGGTTGTGGTGGAACGTACGCCTGATACGGACCACGTGAAACTTCAGCTCAAAACAGGAATTGTTTTTGGGTTCATCGCAGCGCTGTGTCAAGCAACGGGGGCTGCCATGTCCCGAGCCGCGTTAGCGACGACAGATATTAGTCCTCTCTGGAGTAGTCTCATTCGCATTGTGGCGGGTTCGGTGGTGTTGCTGCTGTGGATGACGTGGAATCGGCCACATCCTCAGAGCTTGAAATTGTTGCGATCGCCAAGACTCTTGATTATCATTGCGGCTACGGCTTTTGCCAGCACCTTCCTTGCCATCTGGCTCCAACAAACCGCACTGAAATACACTGCCACTGGCATTGCCCAAGCCCTAAGTGCAACGAGTCCACTGTTTGTCATTCCCCTAGCGGCCTGGACGGGCGATCGAATTACGTTTCGGGCTGTGTTGGGGGCGATCGTTGCGCTTGGTGGGATCTGGATTCTGTTTCTCTAGCGATTCCCGGTTAATCATGTCCACGCTGTAGGGAGTAAGGCAATGCCTTGCTCTTCCAGAGCCATGCTACAGAAAGCAACACAATGCCTTGCTCTTCCACATTTGCGTCGTGTCCTGAGCGACTGTCATCCGGCAAAATTTTCTTTGTGCGATTCCTATGCAGGGGTGCCACACCCCTCTAGACTGTCTGTGTGGGGATTGCTGCGTTCAACATCATCAGCATTGTTGATTGCCACAAGACCTGTTTGATCAGCAATGGATGCAGGAATTATGCAAGAAAGCATGCGAATTTTGTTCGTTGCGGCGGAAGCAGCGCCTTTGGCGAAAGTGGGTGGAATGGGCGACGTCGTTGGCTCATTGCCCAAGGTGTTGAAGGCGATGGGGCACGATGTCCGTGTGTTCATGCCTTATTACGGATTTGTTTCGGACAAAATCAAGGTTCCTGAAGAACCTGTCTGGACGGGACAGGCGATGTTCCAAGACTTTGAAGTCTATGAAACAACCTTGCCCAAGAGTGACGTCCCACTCTATCTATTTGGACATCCAGTTTTTAGCTCACGACGCATTTATTCTGGAGACGATGAAGACTGGCGATTTACGTTTTTTGCCAACGGTGCAGCAGAATTTTCCTGGAACTATTGGAAACCCCAAGTGCTACATTGCCATGACTGGCACACGGGGATGCTTCCGGTATGGATGCATCAGTCCCCTGATATTTCGACCGTGTTCACCATCCACAACCTCGCATATCAAGGGCCCTGGAAGTGGAAGTTAGAACAAATGACGTGGTGCCCGTGGTATATGCAGGGGCACAACACCATGGCGGCGGCAGTTCAGTTTGCAAATGTGGTCAATACGGTGTCTCCCACCTATGCACAACAGATTCAAACGGCTAACTATGGCGAAACGCTGGAGGGGCTGCTGTCATTTATCAGCGAGAAATTAGTCGGTATCCTGAATGGTATCGATATGGCCTCCTTTGATCCGACGACGGATAAGCAGTTGGTGTCGCCGTTTGGTGCCGATACATTAGAGGATCGAAAAGCCAATAAGATCGCTATTCAGGAAGAAGTGGGATTGGAGGTGAATGCTGAGGTTTTTTTGGTCGGGATGGTCTCTCGTCTCGTGGAGCAGAAGGGGTTGGACTTGTTGCTGCAAACCCTCGATCGCTTTTTGGCCTACACAGATGCGCAGTTCATTATTTTAGGAACGGGCGATCGCTACTACGAAACGCAACTGTGGCAATTGGCATCGCGCTATCCAGGCCGAATGTCTGCTTACTTGCTCTATAACGATGGTCTTTCTCGACGGATTTATGCAGGTTCAGATGCATTCCTGATGCCATCACGATTTGAGCCTTGTGGCATTAGCCAACTGATTGCCATGCGCTACGGATGTATTCCGATTGTGCGTCGTACGGGTGGGTTAGTAGACACGGTGCAGCACCATGACCCGATGGCAGAAGCCGGTACAGGATATTGTTTTGACCGATATGAACCCCTTGACCTCTATACCTGTATGGTTCGGGCATGGGAGGGATTCCGGTTTAAGGATGCCTGGAAAAAGCTGCAACAGCGTGCCATGCACCAAGACTTTAGCTGGGATAAGTCAGCAATCGAGTACGTCAAACTTTATCGACGAGCCATGAATCTTCCTCCCGAAGAGGAAACGATTGAGAGCCTTCCTCCTGAGAAGGAAATCACTCAGGTACCTAAATCTCAGGCTCCTAAATCTCAGGCTCCTAAATAAAGGATGTAAACCCAAACTATCCCAAACCATATTGAGAGCTGTCGTTTTCCCGCAGGGTAAAACGACAGCCCATGACTCGGAAACGTTTACAGAGGAGCCAGGATTTGGGGCTAAACTATTAGCTTTTAAATCGCGTAGTTGTCCCCGGGACAACTACCAAAATACTCAAAATAGGTGAGTTTTAGCTTAGGGATCTGCCAATAAAGTACCAATAGAGGGGCGGGGGGGG
>JBCCWF010000521.1:0-4727 GCA_039194035.1 Cyanobacteria bacterium P01_E01_bin.6
CATCACGATGCTGGATCGAGAGAGAAAGCAATATCAACCGATTGGGGCTCAATCGACGCCATGTCGATGACTTGTCCGAGGGACAGGTGAATGCTACGAACGCGAGTGAAATCAAGCTCGTGATCAAACCGAGATGAAAAGACGAGTACCCCAGTTTTTTGTTCTTGGGGTTCGAGCACACCAGATAAGGAGTCGTCCGTTAGAAATACATTGGCTTTTAGTTCATCAACTCCTGTAGATAAGGTGCCTTGATTGGGATAGAACCGGAGAAGCTGGCTGGAACGATTGGAAATAGAAACCTGGACGGCAACTTGTTTGGGAGTAAGGTGCACTTCTTGAACGTCAAGAATGAGAGATCCGTGTTGAAAGCTCTTTCCAATCAAGAACGTTGCTTCTTCAGGCGATGTTGCTTCTTCAAGCGGTAATTCTGTATCGGACACAGGAGTGTCCCCCGTGGACGATTCTACCGATTGCCCAAAAATGCGCTGCAGTGATGATGAACAGCCCATCAGCGTGGTGCTAAGCAATAACGCATAAACAAAAGTTTTCATAACTGGTCATATACGACGTCCTACAACAATTGTGAATTGCACACCTGATGGATGTTGTCAGGAGAAATGTGAGTTCAGCTCTGCTCTATGATCGAGATGGAACGGAATTTGAAGCCAGTGTTATCCAATCCAATGACGTTTAGCCGACTGAATGACGTTTAGCCGACATATGAGTGCGTGATGTTCAGATGCTCCCTGATGTACTCAATGTATTGCACAACTCCGTCTTGAGTCCTAGCCATTGCGTACTTCAGGTTGAGTATTGCGATACTTCCAGGCCAAATTTAGAAGTCGATCCCAGTTCCGCTTCACTTGCTTTGGGGTGCAGTTAAGGATTTTGGCAATTTCTCGATCTGACAAACATGACTCATTTTGGGCCTGATACTGTTCGCCCTTTAGTTCTAGCAATTGTCGCTGTACGGGAGACAGATCATCTAAGAAGCTATTCCATTCATTAATAGGCATCCCCAAATTTTGGTCTAAATCAGCACCCAGCCATTGATGAACAATCTGCCAATTGTGAGAGCACGCAAACTTTTCAACGTGGTACTTGAATCGTTGCTGAAGATAGTCTCTTTGACGAGGAGTCAATTCTAAAATTTCATCAATTTCCGGAGCAGGCAAATCCTTCAGTTTCAGCGTGAGATAGTTGATACAGTCTTCTTGGCCTTGATCTCCTAAGTATTGGATGAGTTCAGTAATGACGCGATCGCGTAACACTGAATCTGCTGGGTCAACGGCATCGGCGACCATTTGTTCGCGCACTTGTTGAACGATCGGAGAGCGGCTATGGATTTCTGCCTCTTCCGTTTTAGCAGATTCGACAGCAAGCTCAATATCCATGGATGTTTCAAGGGGCTGCCGATGAGAAAATGCCTGTGCTCGCAAGACAACAAGCTGCTGGTTCCGTCGGCCAGGAAGAGAAATTCGGCGCTTCGCGTACTGTTCAGTAAACGCCATGTATTCAGCCAGCTCGATGCGAGTTCGGGGACGATAATCACCGGGGAGCTGATGCTCTTTGCGGAAGTTTTTGAGCACCTCAATGTAGAAGCCCTGGAGGAAATCTTCAATCAGGTTATACCGGGCTTGAAATCCAAGTTGTGCACGGCTGGGAGCAATATGTCGATACACCATTGCACTCAAGTTGCTGTGCAGCTCAACGCGACCTCGCTGAGATCCGAGCCGATAGTAAATCAAGCACTTCTTAACCCGATGCTGAGCCAGCGTATGTTGCCACTCTTCAACATCACCTGATGTTTGGATGCGATCGCTCTTTTCACAAATTCGCGCCACTTCCCGAGAGATGCGTTCAGCCACTCGCCGAACACTAGACGAAATGGATGGAATATCAGACTGAAATGCGGTGATGACATAGTCAACTAGCTTGAGATGCTCAGCTTCTGCCTCCTCTTGGAGCAACGACTGAGAGAGACTGACTTGGAGATCGCTGTAAACAGAAGGCTTGGTTAGTTCTGAGACGCCCATATTGTCCTGACTCTGATTTGAAATGTACATGGGCTTCGACGGATCGACATTCATGATTGGCCCCTTTTTTTGCTGGTGATGCACGACAGCGAACAGAAAACCTAGGACAGTGCCTTAGTGGGTGTTCTCGATTCACTAATCAACACATTGACTGTAAAAAAAATCGATACCGATCAGCCTGTTGTATGTGTCACTCTTGCAAGTAGCTTGCCCAGTTCAATGCAGCCGACTCTGCAATTTCCTCGTCAATTCATTGACAGTAGTATTGCTAGGCAAGGATTTGAGCGATGTCTGGTCGCATTGAAATCACTCTCAAGGTCAACCTGAGACGTAAGCATTCTCCAGACAATTTCACGACAGTCCCAAGACTGGTTCGTTTGGTGCAATTTCCGCCCAATCAACTGCTTTATCCCAGCCCAAGCCTTTTCGGACAATGAGAGGGGGGTCATTCCTCAAGTCAATAATCGTTGAATACTCATGGCCCACAGGCTGATCATCATCGATGATGAGGTCGACTAAATTGTCAAATTGGTCAAAAAGTTCGGCTTGAGACACTCTGGTATCGTCTGGGTTGAAAGGAGTCGTCGCAGAGGTTGAAATTACAGGATTCCCAAGCGCTTCGAGCAATTCCATGCAAATCCGATTATTCGGTACACGAATCCCTGTTGTTTTACGTTTAGGGGCCATCACGAGACGGGGAACGAGTTTGGTTGCTGGCAGCAGAAATGTGAATGGGCCTGGAATTAACCGTTTAACGACGCGATAAGCTGCATCTGTCACATAGGCATATTGTGAAATATCTGATAGTGACGAACACAGAAAGGTCAGCGGCTTATCGTTCGAAAATTGCTTAATATGCCGAACACGTTGCACTGCCGATTTAACATTGAGATCACATCCAATTGCATAGACTGTATCTGTGGGATATAACATGACAGCCCCACTGCGTAGGGCTCCCCTTATCTCCTCTATTCGCTGAGGTTGAGGATTATCCGGATGAAGTCTGTAATGTGTTGCCATGCGATATCCTTAGTCCCAGGGCGTCGCGAAATACATCTTGCCACGGCGTTTCAGTCTGTGGCGATCGCCAGGACAGCCCTTGTTCTATCCTACGCCTGAGGTTCACCACAAACATTTCCCTCGACAAGAAACAACACATGCTCACTCTTGCATACGTTGATTGCCCTACCGGAATTTCTGGAGACATGTGCTTAGGAGCCCTGGTCGATGCAGGTGTTCCCCTTGACTATCTCGATCAATGGCTTCAAAAATTGGGGATTAGTAATGAATATGCGTTGTCATCAGAAACGGTGCAGCGCAATGGACAGGCGGCAACGAAAGTCCATGTTCATCTGTCGGATGCCAGCCATACTCACCATCACCATCACAGTCATGAGCACGATGAGTATGACTGTGATGGTGATGATTCCGGTGAGCACCACCATCATCCAGAGCAATCCAGGCGACATCTTCCTGAAATTACTGCTCTGATTCAGACTGCTTCGCTGCCGCCACAAGTTGAAGAATGGAGCCTAGCCATTTTTCAGAATCTAGCAAAAGCGGAAGGAGCGGTGCATGGGGTATCGTCCGATCAGGTTCATTTCCATGAAGTGGGGGCGACAGATGCCATTGTTGATATTGTTGGCACCTGTTTGGGGTTTCACTATCTGGGTATTACTCAGTTTTATTGGTCAGCACTGCCGACGGGAGGAGGGACGATTTGGGCTGCCCACGGGAGACTTCCAGTTCCAGCTCCGGCGGTGCTTCGATTGTGGGAAATGCGTCAGGTTCCTATCTATCACAACGGCATCGAACGAGAGTTGGTGACCCCCACAGGAGCGGCGATCTCCACCACGTTAGCCACTCACTTTGGGGCACCCCCTGCAATGCAGTTCCATCGAGTGGGGTTAGGGGCAGGGTCCCGTGACCTTCCTCTGCCCAATATGCTCCGTCTATGGATTGGTTGCGAGTCATCAATCGCTGGTAGACCATCCGCAAAAGCAATTGCTCCATCTGATCAAGATCATTATCATGTACCTTCCCATACAGTTTTGCCACACGAAGCGGTGGAGCACGAACTAGTGCCAAACGAGCCAGTGCCACACGAGTCAGTGCCGCACGAGCCAGTGCCACACGAGCCAGTGCCACACGAAGCGGTGGGGCACGAACAAGTGCTCCACGAAGCGGTCATTGTGCTCGAAACCCAAATCGATGATCTATCTCCTCAAGCCATTGGATATGTGTTTGATGAGCTATTTCAGGTCGGTGCGCTAGATGTTTTTACTCAAGCAGTGGGGATGAAGAAGAATCGACCCGGTACATTGCTCACGGTCATTTGCCGCCCATCAGATGTGGAGAGCTGTGAGGCAGTATTATTCAGCGAAACCACAACTCTAGGCATTCGCAGGACAGAACAGTCTCGCAGGATTCTCCATCGGGAAATCCAATCCATTGAGACCCCGTATGGCATCGTTCGCCTGAAACTAGCACGGCGATCGCCCATGGCACCGATTATCAATGTGCAGCCGGAATATGAAGACTGTGCTTGCCTCGCTCGACAACATCAACTTCCTTGGTTAACGATCCATCAAGCAGCCATCCAGTCTTGGCATCAATTAACCCCATAACCCTACTCACAAATCCTCTGCGTCCAAATGGATCCCCAAAACAAGTCAGTGGATGGCCATAGGG
>JBCCWF010000522.1:0-4724 GCA_039194035.1 Cyanobacteria bacterium P01_E01_bin.6
GCTGATCATGCCTAGTCGTCGCCGTACTACGACATTTTAAGGATAGTTTTAAGTAGCTAGCCATACATAAACGTAACCTTTCACACCCTGTGCCATCCGCTGCACGGGCAGCACAGGGTGTGTTTTTTGGGTTTTAATGACGTCCAAGTCTTTATTCGTTAAAGACAGGTTTATTCACCCTAAGAATGGATTGATCATGGCTCACAGTGATGTTTAATGCTGCACAAGACTTGGTAACTTTTTTCTGGGGTTTGGGGCGCGCAACGCGCGCCCCAAACAATGGTTTCTTCGCTGCAATGTTGAGACGTTTGCCAAGTCATGTGCTGCACTCGATGGACACGTTTCAGAAACGGTAACTCCTCTGGTCGCCCTAAGCCCTCTTGCCATAATGGGCATAGAGCAATCATTGAGGCGATCGCCATGCGTATAGCGACCTGGTCACAGTCACTCCCCGCGAAACAAATTAGTTTCCACCAAACATGTCAGCCTTGCACGCCCCCATTACCGAAGCAATCTTGCATCACATCTCGTCTGATACTCCTCAATAAACCATTACTCACGGGAATTTTATCCCTTGCGATGGTCGGTGGACTGTTAACCAGTTGTGCATCAAGTTTTGATGCCACAACAGCCGAAAGTGCTGCACCGCAGCGCGATTTCTCATCAGGAACAGAAGCTGAGCTTGTGGCTCAAGACCCAGTTGATTCTGCACAGACCACTGATGATGTCTTAAAGTCATTGCCTCAGCTTGTCAAGCGTGCTGAACTATCCCTTGACGTGGAGACGGTTGATGAAACCATTCGCCAAGTCACGGCGATCGCCCGTGGTCTAGGGGGTGACTTGTTGATGTTGCAAAATCAAACCCCTCGGGATGAGAGCAGTCCGCATATCGCGTCCTTAGAGATCCGCGTCCCTCAGGCTCAACTGGAATCGGCATTAGAGCAGTTATCCCAGTTGGGTACCGTTGACCAGCAGTTTCTCACAGCAGAAGATGTGTCGTCTCAACTCGTTGACTATGAGGCACGACTCCGCAACTTGAGAAAATCAGAAGAGACGGTACTCGGCATCATGGAACGATCGGGTGAAATTGGAGACGTCTTGTTGGTGGCACAAGAACTTCGAAATATTCGCCAGTCCATTGAGCAAATTGATGGTGAATTGGCTAGCTTGCGCAATCGAGTTAGCTACTCAACGATTGCACTGACGCTCAAGGCATCAGCGCCAGGTCTCCCGAGCCAAACAACCGTCATCACTCAGCTTGGTGATAGCTGGACGGGGGCAACCAGTTCAGTCGGTTCGTTTACCGTAAGCTTGATGCAAGTTGGCATTTGGCTGTTGGTATACAGTCCCTATTGGCTAATTCTGGCTGGTTTAGGGTACGGGACATACCGTGTCTTGAAGGGCGATCGCCAGACTTCTGAGTCATCCCAAGAGACCTAGCTTGACACAAGCAGATGTTTTATCGATGTTTCGCCATCTACGTTTTTCTATGACTGTTTCGACGGTTAGAGTGCTTGAATCCACTCTTTGATGGTGTATTCCGTCCAAATTCCATTTTGCCAGTAGGGATCTCCCTCGATGAGTTTGTTAACCACGTCCTCACTGTCAGCATCATAGATTGCGAAGAACATGGACAAATCTTGCGTCGGGCCAATCGTGACTAAGACGCCAGACTCTTTTTGACTCTTCAGCCCATCGAGATGGTCTTGCCGATAGGGAGCACGCTTTTCCAGAACATTTTCGCAATATTCACCCCAGGCAACATACTTTGGCATAGCACTAACAATGTGTCGCTTCAACATTACAGCAATCTCATCATACTGGGTCGTGATGAGGCTAAAAACTCAAAAGGAAACAAGTTGTCTTGTTTCCTTTTGAATTCTTCAGGAATGAAAATTAAAAGACTCTGAGATTGGTAATGTTGGTGGTGGCGCAGCCACCACCAACATTACCAAAAAAAATTTTCGGTTCTATGGCGTGCCTATTCTTCAGTCAATTTGAATGGGCATTGGCACTGAATCATCAGGCGGGGGGGTTGCCGTTATTTTACGGTAGTCAGCATAGAGGCGATCGCGCCACTCAAAGACCCTGGCAAAAGCTGGATTGTCTGCGAGTCCAGGTACTCCTTTCCCTTTCAATCCTTGAGGAATATTTAGATAGTTGCCTCCGGGAAACTTGATATACATCGAGAGCCCAGCCACGGCAAAATCTGCAAGCGTCGGAGAGTCTCCTAATAGATAAGGACTATCCAACAACAAGAGATTGAGCGATTCTAAATCTTGCTCCAACGCTTTTTGAGCTAATTGGATTGCGTCAGGCCCGAGACCAACTCCCATTCCCAAAAAATCAAAGGCTTCGCTAGGAACCGTATTGATTAAGTTCCTCAGAAATTCTGGTGTCTGAGGGGGCAATACAGCTGCTCGAAAATCTGCGTTTTTCCCAAATGCGTTGAGCATCACCTTACGACTATTCAAGCCAATGGATTCATCAGCCCATTCTTCCATCATCAGGCATAGCCCACGCTGTTTAGGCTCAGTCGGAACAATAGGACGTTCAGGATAGGTTTTGTCTAAGTAAAAGGCGATCGCCGTGGAATCAGCCACAACATTTGTCCCATCTTTTAACACCGGAACCTGACGCTGTCCCGAGAGTTGATATATATCCAGTTGTCCAACACCAGGGGTGACGTCAATCTTTTGATAATCCAGCCCTTTATAGTCTAGGATTAAGCGGATTTTCTCCGCATAATGCGACATTTCAAACTGATATAGCTCTAGCATGAGTGGCTTAACGTCTTCCCAATAACTGTCTTCAATAAACGGTCAGTTTTGCTTAAGTGAATTGACTTATGGCAAGAAGTCCAGAGAAAACATTCTCTTCATAATCATCGACAAGCTCCTGCTCTCCAGAAGTTTGGCATCATGAGATGTTTTATAAGTAGCTAGCCATCTTAAACGTACTCTTCCAAATCTGTATCGCCTGCGCAGCGGATGATACGGGATTTGGAATTTTTGTTTTTTTATGCCCAGATACTTGACTGGATCATTGCCTTAGCATGTCTGCCCACCTTGAGCGTAACGGATATAGAAAATTCTTGAGTCATTTCATCCAGTGATTAAGTACCTCGGCATCGCGACAGCCAATGTCTTTCTCAATGGATCGTTAGATTTTGACGAACAGAAGCCTCTTAACCCTCGTTATTCGCCAGGAATACTAATTGCTTCAGACATTCTTTCAACAGGAATGCCTTCTCTTATCGGTTGATCGAGAGGGGGCAGAATCACGTTATCACCAACCTTTAGTCCATCTGTAACTTCGACTCGGGTGAGCCCTTCCAACCCTATGTCAATAGGTTTTTGCTTCGCTAGTCCATTGCTATCGATTACCCAGACAAACGGCTCCGACTCTAACTGTTGAACTGCTTCGATATTCACAGAAGCAACGTTTTCTTGTTTCTCTAGAATAATCTCAACATTTACGATTCCCCCTGGAATCAGGATATTAGAGGGTCGATTCAGCTTGATGCGTGTTGGTACTCGTGGTTGACCTGTCTCTGAGTTACCAGAAGCCGCAGCACTTTGGCCACTGGTAACCGCTTGAGGATAGAGCCCAGTGACAATGCCCATGAAATATTGTGGATCGGGGCCAATGACGCTCACACGAGCCGGTTGTCCGGGGCTGACATGAGATGCATTAAGAGTCGACAACTCTAATTCGACACATTCTTGGCTGGCATCTCCAATCGTTAATAATTCGGTTCGAATTTCGATGCCATCACCATCATTCACGGAAACCCCAAGAATAATTCCGTTAATCGGTGAGGAAATAACCGTATCCTCAAGTTCTTGCTCAATACGCTGTTGTTCAAGAGTGAGTTCAATTAACGTTGATTCAGCCGTGGTTGCCTCTAACTCAGCATCTCTGACAGCTGATATACTCTGCCTCAGCATGTTTTCTTGAGCTTGAACATCGCTACGGGCGATCGCCCCTTGTTCCACTAAATTTTCTAAATTGGCTAGCTCTTCTTGCTCTGCATCAAGTTGTTCCTTCGCTTCAAGAATTCTGAGGCGATTCCGTTCCAGAATAGCTTCCTGCTGTTGAATACGAACTTGCTGGAGGGCGAGTGCAGTCTGACGTTGCGGATTACGCAACGTCATCAGAGTTTGTCCAGATGTAACGCGATCGCCAGGTCTCACAAACACAGTCTCGACTGCTCCTTCCGCAGGAGATGTTAGTGTTTGTTGATCTTCGAATTGAACAATACCACTTTCATTAACTGTAATTTCAATAGTGTGACGTTCAACCTCAATCAGTTGAACTGGAATTGAATCTTCGGATGTAAACTGATCCTGCCAGATCAGAAAGGCGCCTCCAATCGCGATAAGGGCGATCGCTCCACTTCCCACCAAAAACCTTATCCCAGTCTGGAATTGCATTCTCGTATTCTTTGAACCCACCATACACACCAAATCTATAAAGAGACATGGTGCCTAAAAATATTTTCAGGAACCAAAACGATAGTACAAAAATTTGTACCTTAGCCAGAAATCTTCCTCGAGCTTTCAGTGATATCTTTAGACCCAATATTTCTAAGGATAGTGCTGCGGGAGCATCCCACTTTCGACGAAATAGTCAACTGGCAAGCTGACCATTGAGGTAGGTACAGCGCAGACTCAACATGGCATTGACGGAGGCAGTATTCCAGCGGGCACCAGAAATTTGCA
>JBCCWF010000523.1:0-4682 GCA_039194035.1 Cyanobacteria bacterium P01_E01_bin.6
CTATGGCGATTGATGAGGTGCTGAAGGGCTTCTCGTTCTTGCTCGGATAGGTGTAAGGGAGCGGGAGTAAGGCGAGGCATGAGAGTGTCCTCTGGGGTACTCCTAAATGGTAGCCTGATTCGCGCCAAGCTCAACTAGTAAAACGGTGTCCAGGTTCTCTGCATCCAAAATTTGTTTTACATTCACTGCATTTTCATAGGTATTGAGAGATTGCGGATTCTCCAGAATTGCCGCTGATGGAACGCCGAGCGCTTCTGCCAGCACCGCCATATCAGATGATTCGGGTGGGCCACCGTTTTTCCAATCAATTCGACCTCCGCTCATGATCAATGTTGGCGCTTTACCCTCTTGAAACAGTTGTGCTCCATAAATCGGGCGATCGCCCGATTCCATTACATCAACGCCAGGGCGAGGAGGTTGAGGCGGGCGAGTAGCCCCACCCAACACAACGATGGCATCAGCAGTAGGCACCGGATCTAGCGGAAAGTTCTGCCATTCGAGCGATCGCCCCAGCCAATCACTTACAGGAGCGTTGCTGAATCCCACAATCAACCCGAAAGAGATTACTAAACTCGCTGCTGCCACACGTGGTCGTTTCCAAAGCGTAACCAATGCGACAAGCATCAATACGCAAGCCAGACCCAACGGATATATAAAAATAGGTAGTAGTTTTGACAGGAAGAGAAACATATTTGGTAGCGTATATAGCTGAACAACAAAGGGACCTGAAGTGAGTGTTGCACTCAATTTCACAACCCAAAATCATGATGACGAGGAGCGACGAGAATGGGTGACTTTCAAGATTTCTTAACACGAGAATGTGTTCATGTTGCTGTTGGCGAATTCAAGCCAGGTAAGTTTGACGAAGCTCAACAGCTGTATGAACGGGCTATATCGACCTATGCAGGCGGATTTAAAGGTGCTTACCTGCTGCGAGACCCCCATAGCGATCGCGGCATTTCCGTCATTTTCTGGAACAGCATTGAGGAAATGGAAGCCAATCAAGGGGAGACTCACAACAAAATTTTGAATCAGATGGCTCCGCTGTTTTCCCAGCGCCCTGACGTTCATTTATATGAAGTGGCTTATCAAATGAATACGGAGCCGAGTCCAGTGGTGAGTCAGAATTGAAGCCATGATGAGTCACGCTCTTGCAGGACCCACAGCATCGGCTGCGGCTTCGAGAGCGATTGCGGCATGGGTCCAGTGAGTCCCGCCTTGACAATAGACGATGTATGGTTCTCGAAGTGGACCGTCTGCAGAAAGTTCAGAGGTACTGCCATCAATGAAGGTTCCCCCTGCCATAACGAGTTTGCTTTCATAGCCGGGCATATTAGCGGGGACAGGATCCAGGTAGGATTCTACGGGTGAGTGCATCTGAATAGCTCGGCAGAATGCGATCACTTTTTCAGGTGTCCCCAGTTGGATAGCCTGAATCACGTCGTGTCTAGGAGCTTTTGGGAATGGTTTGACCAGATACCCTAATTGCTGAAAAACATACGCAGCTAGATGACTACTTTTGATAGCTTCTCCAACCATCTGGGGTGCTAAAAAGAGTCCTTGGAAAAGATGTCGATTTTGGTCAAAGGTAGCACCGCCAGAGCTACCAATACCAGGAGCCGTTAGTCGGCAGGCCGCTAATTCCACTAAATCGGCTCGTCCGGCAACATACCCTCCGGCTGCAACAATCGTGCCACCTGGGTTTTTGATGAGGGAACCAGCCATCAAGTCGGCACCGACGGCTGTTGGTTCTTGACTGTCTACAAATTCTCCGTAGCAGTTGTCAACAAAGCAGATGGTATCTGGGTTTTGGAGTTTGACAGCATGGACAATGCGTTCAATGTCGGCGATCGCCAAACTTGGACGCCAGACATATCCACAGGAGCGTTGAATGAGGACAAGTCTCGTCTGTGGACGAATCGATTCTTTCAACGCATCCCAATCAACGGTGCCGTTATCCGTCAGGTTCAATTGTCGATAGTGGATGCCCAAGTCTCGTAATGCCCCTTGGCCTGTTCCACGGACGCCAATGACCTCTTCAAGGGTATCGTAGGGAGCCCCTGCAACGGCAAGCAACTCATCTCCTGGTCTCAAAACACCGAAGAGGGCGCAGGCAATTGCATGAGTTCCTGAAACAAATTGAACGCGAACCAGAGCTGCTTCCGCACGCATCACATCTGCAAACACCCGATCGAGGGTTTGGCGACCAAGGTCATCATGACCGTATCCTGTTATACCTGAAAAGTGATGAGTCCCAACTTTATGAATTCGCATCGTATCAAGGATATGTGCGAGATTTTCCTTGACCTTGGCGTCAATTCCAGAAAAAATCGGTAAGAGTGCCTGTTCTGCCTGCTGGATCAGTTCAGAACTTTTCATAATGGTGTATTGCTCCTGTTTTCCTTGAAAGGCTTTGATTTTGAATGGGCAACAAGCCCTAGATTTAGATTGCACTGCAGTGAAATGCGGACTACATTGTGCCGTAGATCCTGTTCCCTATTCCAATTGAGATTGTTTGATGACTATTGCAACAACACAAAAACCTCCCATTGCATGGACAACCGGAATATTTATGGTTGTGCTGCACTTGCTCGCTTTGCTGGCATTCGTACCTGCTTTTTTTAGCTGGTCAGCTGTCGGGCTCTGTGTGTTTTTACATTGGTTAACCGCAGGTTGTGGAATCACGATGGGGTGGCATCGATTACTCACCCATCGAAGCTTTCAAACGCCAAAGTGGTTAGAGTATGTTCTAGTTTTTTGCGGCACCTTGGCCAACCAAGGGGGACCAATCTGGTGGGTCGGCTTACATCGTCATCATCATTTATATTCTGATCAACAAGCCGATCACCATGATTCCAGTAAAGGCTTCTGGTGGAGTCATATGGAATGGATGTTTTACCGAGTTCCAGCAGAAGCTGAAATTCCTCGATTCACCAAAGATATTAGCAATGATCGGTTCTATCAGTTCCTGGACAAGTACTTCTTTCCTATTCAGGTCGTGTTTGCTGTATTGCTTTACCTCATTGGTGGCTGGTCATTCGTGGTCTGGGGTGTATTCTTAAGATTAGTGCTTGTGTACCACACCACTTGGTTGGTGAATAGCGCAACCCATACCTTTGGTTATCGCACCTATGAATCAGGCGATCGCTCTACAAATTGTTGGTGGGTTGCAATTTTAGCTTATGGTGAAGGTTGGCACAATAACCATCACATGTATCAATACTCTGCACGCCACGGGTTGAAGTGGTGGGAATTTGACACGACCTGGATCATGATCAAGGCATTAAGTGCCGTTGGATTGGCGAAAAAAATTAAACTTATTCAAGATTCTTGATTCTTTGCAATAATTGCAACAGGCGTGAAATTTAAGAGGACGTGGGCTGGATGAGAGTGTAGCGATAGACGCTTCCTCTTAAGTTTAGATTCGCTAATAGATGCTTATTCTCAGTCAAGTGAATCACTGACAAAGGGTTTGAGTCGGGCTTATATCCCTATTCAAGCCTTATCAGTATGGAAGTTACTGTGTTGAACACCTTAGACGTAAGGTACTAGATGTGGCCCTAGGCAAGGGTTATCGTGCTTTTGAAATGCACGACATAACGGGATTGGGGATGAGCTAAGTTAACCAATTGCTGTTTAGATGGATTTTCCGTATGGCTTTTGCGACATCGCCAAAACCGGCGTCAAGTATCGATACTCCAAAACTTCCTAGGCTCAAAATCCCAAATCTGAAAAAAGATTGGGCCGTCATTATCGTTATGGCGATTTTGCACGTTGGGGCGCTTTTTGCCTTCTTACCCAGTAATTTCAGTTGGTCTGCAGTCGGACTGATGGCGGTTTTATACTGGATGACTGCCGGTCTCGGGATTACATTGGGATGGCATCGACTGGTTAGTCATCGAAGTTTTCAGGTCCCGAAATGGCTGGAGTATGTGCTAATCTTCTTTGGTTCTCTTGCCATGGAAGGAGGCGTCATTTGGTGGGTTGCCCTTCATCGCCATCACCATCTCTACTCAGATCAAGATCCTGATCACCACGACTCTGGAAAGGGATTCTGGTGGAGCCATATGGAGTGGATGTTTTATGAAGTCCCAGCGGAAAAAGAAGTTCCCCGTTTTTCTAAGGACATCGCCAACGATCCTGTCTATCGTTTTCTCAGTAACTACTTTTTCTGGATTCAAGTTGCTCTTGCCGTCACCCTGTATTTAATTGGTGGATGGTCGTTTGTTGTCTGGGGCATCTTTGTGCGGCTGGTTTTGGTTTATCACTCCACATGGTTTGTGAACAGCGCCACACATAAATTTGGTTATCGTTGCTATGAGTCGGGCGACAATTCGACAAACTGTTGGTGGGTTGCGCTGCTTTCCTTCGGAGAGGGCTGGCACAACAACCACCATGCGTTCCAGTTTTCTGCACGCCATGGATTGAAATGGTGGGAAGTGGATTTGACTTGGCTCACGATCCGCTTCTTGGAAAAGATTGGGTTAGCGACTAACGTTAAGCTACCTGATGATAGCCAGATCAAAGAACAGGCCATTATTCGCGATCGCCCATCACATCCCCAAGTCTGATAGGCAAGCAGTCTAGGATACGACTTAGTAAAGTTTATGAGGGAATAAGGGTTTGGCTCGCGGTACGCGAGCCAAACCCTTATTCCCTCCTTGCGGTTCTGAGCAGTTTGC
>JBCCWF010000524.1:0-4674 GCA_039194035.1 Cyanobacteria bacterium P01_E01_bin.6
GCCCCAATAATATTTAAGTGTTGGTTTTAACCAAAAATTTTTTGGATTTGGCATCACTTTAATCTGGCTTTAGTGTAAGCGTGAGAAAAGGTAGTAGGTAACGTAATTAAGAACTCTGTTCCTTGTCCAGGAATTGATTGACAATCAAGTTCTCCACCATGGCTTTCTACAACAATTTGATGGCTAATGGCTAACCCCATCCCTGTACCTTTTCCTACTGTCTTTGTTGTGAAAAATGGGTCAAAGATTTTTTGTTGCACAGCCCTAGGAATCCCTGGGCCATTATCAGAAATGGTGATTTTGACTGATTCAGGATATTGCTGAGTCGTAATTGTGATTGTCGGAGTAGCTTCCTGGCACGTGTCTAAGACATCAATCGCATTACTCAAGATATTGAGGAAGACTTGGTTGAGTGCACCGGCATAGCACTCAATTTTCTGCAAGGCTCCATAGTTTTTTTGAATGCGAATCTCAGGTCGGTTAGACGTTGCGTTGAGCTGATGGACAAGCATTATCAATGTACTGTCGATGCCCTCATGAATATCCACGACTTTAATTTCTGCCTCGTCATAGCGAGAAAAATTTCTGAGGGACTGAACAATATCTCGAATGCGCATTGTGCCTGTTTGCATCGAGGCAATCAGTCGAGGAAAATCTTCCTGTAAAAAATCAATCTCTAATTTTTCTATCCCCTCTTGAGCTTCAGAAGGGAGCTGGGAACAATGCTCTTGATAGAGTGCTAATACCTGAAGCAGGTCGTGGACGTATTCATTTGCATAGGTAAGATTGCCATGGATAAAACTTACTGGATTATTGATTTCATGGGCAATGCCCGCAACCAAATGGCCCAGGCTAGCCATTTTTTCTCCCTGAAGCAACTGAGTCTGGGCTTGCTTTAGTTGTTCAATTGCTGTTTTAAGGCGGTCGGCATTTCGGCGTGCCTTTAGTTCTGATTTTTGGAGTGCTGCTTCAGCCTTTTTTCTGATCGTAATGTCTCTAACCATAATGGTCCAAAAACAATCTGAACCAACCCTAGATGCTGTCGCAGTGATCTCAATTGGAAATCGTCGCCCTTGTCGGTGAATTCCAATAACCTCTAATACGTCACCTGTATGGCAGCCTTGTTCCAATAGTCGGTAGAGAGACTCAATGGCAATGCTCTGATTGTTTCTATAATCAGCTCCCATTAAAATGGTCAGGGGTTGGCCAATGATCCGTAGCCAAGAATGGCCAAATATCTTTTCGATAGCTGGGTTTGTACTTTGTATCACTAATGTCTGTGGATCAATCGCTACAATGCCATCAGCAGCCGTGGTGATGATGGCATCTATTCTGGCAATAACGCGCTCTAGAGTTTGAACAACTTGGTTATACCATTGACTAATTTGCCCAATTTCAGTGAATGAGTTAGCGGTGGCTCGGCGTTTTAGCTCACCGGTTCTGACATGGGTCCTCATGGTTGCATAGAGATCTTGAAATTCGCTACTGGCATTGTGTTCAGCAACATTCAATCCTAGATATTCTTGCCTCAGATTGACTCGTAAAGGGATGTATCGATTTAGGAGTAGCAAAACTATTAGCGACATCGTAAAACTCCAAAGACCACAGGCTAAAATACCTGAAATCTGAATTTTGAGCTGAGCTAAACGAGTTAAATCTGTCCCTAATCGGTCGAGATCGCCGAATATTGCAACCGCAAGGGTACCCCAGATTCCTCCTCCGAGATGAACTGGAATCGCTCCAACGGCATCATCAATGTGCCAGTGATTGAGAGCCGTACTGAGAAGAATCATTGCTCCTCCTCCGACAGCTCCAATCATCAAAGCGCTCAACGATGAGACTGCTTGACAATTGGCTGTCACCGCTACTAGGCCAGCGAGTGCTCCATTCATCACAAGGTTCACGGAAATAGTCTGCTGACGTACTAACCCCCAAAGCAAAGGGGCCGTCAATCCAGCGGCTCCTGCCAGCAGAGTATTCACCAAAATACCCGGTAATTGGGCATTAATGGCGAGTGTGCTGCCACCGTTAAACCCAAACCAGCCAAACCAAAGTAGTAATGTTCCTAATAACGCCAAAGGAATATCGGAACTAGGGCTTTTGTGGTGAGCCCTTTTTTTTGAAAACCGTCCCATCCGAGGCCCAATAACGAGTACAGTCGCCAGAGCAACCCACCCACCCAAGCTGTGAACCACCGTTGAGCCTGCAAAATCAATAAATCCTGATTGTCCCAACCAACCGGTTGTTTTTGAAGAATCAATACCATTCCAGGCCCAGTGACCAAAGACTGGATACACAATTCCCGAAATCAAGCAGGTAATGATTAAATATCCCTTGAGCGTCATTCTTTCGGCAGCTGCGCCTGAAAGGATCGTGACAGCCGTACTGCAGAACATGGCTTGAAAGAGAAAAAAGATGGCAGGCCATGGTTCTCCTTGACTTAGCTCTGGGAAAAGCTGGGTTGTTCCTATCCATCCATGGAAAGGATTACCAAACATAATCCCATATCCAATCCCCCAGAAAATAACAATAGATATTCCTAAATCGGCAATATTCTTGAACGCGACATTGATGTTATTTTTGCGTCTTGTTGAGCCTGCCTCTAGACATAAGAAGCCTGCCTGCATTAAAAAAACAAGCAAGGCGCTCAAAATAATCCAAAGCTCATCCGAAGAAAGACCCATTTCATAGCCTAAGCAGGTTTGAATATTCCTTAGAATACCCAAAAGCATGTCAAACCAGGGTCTTGCCATCATAGGTAAGGGTCTTGCTTAAAAATAAAATCCCCAAAATCCCAGAAATGCTCAGTGAATCCATCAAAGCAACACTCAAGGATGCCGCTTTCCAGTTGACGGGTAGCAAGAAACGAGCCTTTACCGCTCAGGTGGCGCTCAATTATTTGGGTGGCTCAGCCCGTAAGGCAAAAACCGTCAAGGGATGGGGGCGCAAAAGTGTTCAATGAGGATGCGATACGCTGACAAGCGGAGTTCCTTATGCCCACACATGGACGAAACAAATGAGAGGTGGTGTTGCCGCATGTAGCGGATGATATTCGGGGCTTAGTGGACGGGGCATCTCCAGTCGATCCCTGACACGTATCGCTTAGAGGCCGACAACACGACTTCTGACAAATTCCCAAGCTATTGAGCAGAGAAATACCCATTAGAACAATTAGACAGGAGAGCTTCGGCCGCGGTGATATTCAACGGTGGCGAAAAGAAATATCCTTGCCCCAACTCGCAGCCAAGCTCTATTAACTGATTGCATTGTCCAACGTGTTCAATTCCTTCGGCAGTAATATTGATATTTAGAGAATGAGCCAAGGTTGTGATGGTTCGAACAATTTCGAAACTGTCAGAATCGACATGCATTTGCCCAACAAAGGATTGATCAATTTTGAGGTTATTAATCGGAAATCGACTGAGATAGCTTAAGGAAGAATACCCCGTTCCAAAATCGTCGATACTGATCTGAATCTGTCGCTGACGAATTTGACTCAGGGTTTTAATCGTATCTTTTGTTTGTTCCATTAAGGTACTTTCGGTAATTTCGAGCCGTAGGTCACAGCCTGATATACCAACCTTATGCAAAATTCTATCTAACGTATCAACTAGCGTTGGCTCACGAATTTGTTGGCTGGCAACGTTAACGTTTATTTTAAGGTGACGAAAGTTTTCGTAACGTTGTTGCCATTGCTTAATCTGCCAGCAGGCTTGCTCTAAGACCCATGCCCCTAAAGGAATAATCAAGCCTGTTTCTTCTGCAATATGGATAAATTCTATGGGATTGATGATGCCTTCGTCTGGGTGCTGCCACCGGATCAGGGCTTCAAAACCCAAAAGACGCTGGTCTGATAAGGAGATGATCGGTTGGTAATAGAGTTGGAATTCTCCTCGTTCGAGACCTACACGAAGCTTGTTTTCTAGCTGTAGCCGCCTCATGCTTTGAGCAAACATGACCTGATCAAATAGTTCATAGCTAGATTTAGGGGCTTCTTTCGCGCGATACATAGCGATGTCGGCGTCGCGCAATAGGTCAGCGGCTGACGTATATGCTTCACTGGCGATAACGATACCAATGCTAGACCCTGTGAAAACAGTATTCCCATTGATGTCAATTGGGAGATTTAACTCTGTTTGAATACGTTGGACACAGTTGATGGCAATCGAGGTGTCGGCAATTTCATCTAGCAAAACAGTGAATTCATCTCCACCCAAACGAGCCGCAATATCGTATTGGCGAATGCATTGACGAATTCGCTTGGCGACTTCGACCAGGAGGCGATCGCCTGTTGCATGGCCGAGGCTATCGTTAACAATTTTGAATCGGTCTAAATCAATGAATAAAACGGCAAAGGTATAATCGGGCTGTCGTTTTTTCCGCTTTAATGCTCGTTCGACATGTTCGATGAAGAGCTTACGATTAGGAAGTTGAGTCAATCCATCATGTAAGGCATCGTGCAGCAATTGTTGCTCTGCCCGCTTGCGATCGCTGATATCAGTTACGATGCCTTCGATTCGAATCGATGCTATGTCGTCAATAATAATCAGGCGACTTCGATTTCGTACCCATCGGATTTCACCATTAGGGCGAAGAATACGGTATTCAATGTCGAAACTGCACTCACTAGTGAGTGCCTTCATGGATTGCATTACGTTTGCATGATCATCGGGA
>JBCCWF010000525.1:0-4657 GCA_039194035.1 Cyanobacteria bacterium P01_E01_bin.6
CGGATTGGGGAACAGAATTGTTCGCATTGGTGCGTTCTATTGTTAATACGGCACAGCGTCAGGGTATTTCTGCCTTTGATGCCATTTCCCGCGCTCTTACCTTACAACAGCACGATTGGCTACTGGGTTGAGCAATTACATGTTTCCGATGGATGTCAGTTTGAGATGCCCTGGCCACTAAGGCCCGACTATCATCCGCTATAGCAGTCCGCGCTATACATGCGGCACCACCGCCTCCCATTTGTTTCGTCCGCGTGCGACATCCTCATCAGGATAGGGAACTCTGCTTGTCAGCGTATCGCGTCCTCGTTGAACACTTTTGCGCCCCCATCCCTTGACGGTTTCTGCCTTACGGGCTGAGCCACTCAAATAATCGAGCCTCACCTGAGCGGTAAGGGCTCGTTTCTTAGCACTCGTCAATTGGCAAGCGGCATCCTTGAGTGTTGCTTTGATGGATTCACTGAGCATTTTCTGAGAGGGGTAATCGACATTGCTGCTAATTTGATAGGTAGCTTTTTTATGTGCAACTGCCTAAGGTCATGAAAAGTTGCCCCTCTCCACTCTTTTCTTAAGGATTCGGGATGTCTTAAGGATTCGGGACATGGAAAAACTGGCGACGGCCTCTTGGATGTGCACTCACATGAATCCATCGGGGGTTCTGAGGGGTGCCGCCTTCCAAAATCACCTGATCAAAGGCGACATTGTCTCGAATCCAGTCGGCGAAGCGGCGAGTACCGACACTGACCGGAATAATATCTGCTGCATAGCCGAGCCGATGGTCGCTCATGGGCACGCCGCCTACCCTGCGATTGAGCTGCTCTGATCGAAATCCAGACGTCACCGTTAACGGCCCCAGGGCATCCCGTGCAGGTTGCAAAATTTGTTGACAAAGCTTCCGTAAATTCTCAATTTCGGCAGGATTGGGGGAATTGTCTAATCCAAAGCGATCGGCCGTCGTGGAGCGGGTCATTTCCCGAAGCGTAAAGTTACGGGTTAGTCTCACTTCTGTGTCGGTAACTGGAATCTCGGGTTCAACCACTGGCTGCGGCATATTTTCCAATTCGGTAAACAATGCCTGAATCGTGGCTTCCCGTGTGCGTAACCGTCGCCAAATCTGGAACATTCGAATGAGGGCTTCCCGTTGCTGGGTGGTGGCTTGATAGGCCCCAGGAATGCGCTGAGTAAATTGCACCAACGCTTGATCAAGCGTGCGTAGCATTTGAAGTTGAGTATCCGGTGGCAGGCTATCTTGTTCAAACACACGCGGATCGACTCCGAGTTGTTCCAAGGTGGTTTGGCGTGAGTCGAGGCCTCGCCATAGGCGGAGTCCTTCAAGAATGGCTAAGCGTTGATCGAGCTTGGCCTGGAAGAACAGTGATACGTTTCTCGCAAAGTTAAGCAAAGCCGGGTCAAGGATAGCAAGGTTGGTATCGGATTGTGTGGCCTCCTCAAGGGATGCGATCGTCGCATCTCGTGTATCCAATTGTCGCCAGAGCTGAGTTAGCCGCAGAAGAGCCTCGCGTTGGTGAGGCAGCCCCCCATAGAAAGGAGAAATGTTTTGGAAGAAGTCCGTGATTTTCTCGTCAATCTCTCCAGTGGCAGGCACATTGTCTGAGGACACGTCGTTGGATAAGGGATCGCTAAACAACGATTGAATCGCTTCCGTGCGAGTATTTAAGCTCCGCCATAAGCGTATGGTTTCCAGACCTGCATCTCGATGGGGTTGAGACTCGTTGTAGTAGACAGGAATACGCTGAGCCAATTCAATCAGCGGCCGATCCAAAAAAGCCAAATTTTGCGATACCCGTGAGCCATCAAAACGAATGTCGATGTCGGTGAGATAGGCTCCTTTCAGTGCATCGAAATCTGATGCAGCCAATCTCGCTGCAATGAGAACCGTCGATGGAGGGTTATAGCCTGTGGCGATCGCCTGTAAAAAGCGATCGCTGTAGTGGCCTCGGGAGGCATCCCAAATGTCATTGCCAGTGGCACCGTCATCCAACAATTGATTGGCCATACTTCGTACCGTATTGGCACCGAACTGGACTTGCTCCATGAAGATATCGAGCTGCGTCACGTCTACATTCGGTGTCAGGGACAGTCCTAGGCCAAATTCTCCGTCTGCCAGCACCGGACTCTCGTGAACCGAGTAGAGTGCGGCCAAAATCGGCTTGTGAATCCCTGTCCGTAATGCCTCAATGAGATACAGGTAGTTTCGCTGAGTTGCTGTAAGTTTTGGCATAGAACGCCGACCCGATGGTGAACATTAACGACTCCTCAGTCTATGCGGTTCTGTCGATGCGGGATGATCAGAGAATAAAAATGAAATATAATTCATCGCTGATGGAGCATGACTCCGAACAGATTTTGGGGATTTTATTTTTTTGCTCATCCCTAGGCTGTTAGACATTTAAATGCATGTAAATGCGTGGCTGTCTCCCGTCGGAGGTGGGAGACAGCCACAAGAATACGCAAAATAGGTGACCTTTCGTTGATGCGTTTAAAGACTCGAAGGGAACCTCCCCTCCGATACGTTAGCCGTTGTTCACGTCCTATGATTCAGTCAAATACATCAGTCAAATACATCAGTCAAATACATTGGAGGTGAGTTGATTGCTTTGGACTCTCTGAAGCACGGCTAAATCCTCGCCATTTACTTGAATGATTGTTTTTTGGCCCTGTTGTGAAAAGGTTAGATCGTTGAAACTAAGGCTTCCCTTGAGCCGAATCTGGTCAACTTCAGAATCAAAATCGCGAATTGTGTCGATGCCTTTACCTTGTTGAAGAACAAAAATATCTTCACCATCACCACCAATGAGCGTGTCACTGCCACCCCCACCGTCGAGTAAATCGTCGTCTTTGCCGCCTTTGAGAAGATCGTCCCTGCCCCCGCCTTTGAGAATGTCATCATCATTTTTGCCAATGAGGCGGTCTTTGCCTCCTCCGCCTCGCAGGGTGTCGTCACCGTCACCTCCAATCAGGCGATCATTCCCGCCACCCCCTATCATGATGTCATTCCCCTCTTTTCCGACTAGCTTATCTTTATCACCAAAGGCTTTGATGGTGTCATTCCCACTTCCTCCTTTCAGAACATCGGCATTGGGTGTTCCTGAAATAGTTTGATTAATGACATATCGCTGACTATAGACGCCCAAACCGCTGCCGTCTTGCCCCAAGCTGTGCCAAACGGCGATCGCATTTCCGTTACTATTCATCGCCACAGCGACTTCACTTTGCCCATTTGACGTAAATGTATTGATCCGAAACTCAGAGCCTTGCCTCGCTCCAGTGTTGTCAAAATATTGGCCATACACACCATCGTTGCTGCCATCTTGCCCGAAGCTTTCCCAGGCGATGAGGAAGTTGCCGCTGGCATCGATCGCAACAGATGGATCGTCTTGATTTGATGGCGTAAACGTATTGACAGGAATTTCGCTGCCAAACTTATTGCCATTACTGTTAAATTTTTGAGCGTATATTCCATCCCCACTCCCATCTTGTCCAGAGCTCTCCCAAGCAATCACAAACTCACCACTGGAGTTCATGGCGATCGCCGGAGTATCCTGATCCCCAGGAGTAAAGGTATTCACCAAAAATTGATCGCCAATGGGGTTTCCGTTGCTATCAAAACGGCGAGCTCGCACAGACGCATTAGAGGACGAATCATTGCTCCAGGCAATCACAAAGTTGCCGTCATCATCCATGGCAACGACTGGCTCGTATTGTTCTCCAGCCGTTAGGGTGTTCACAGCAATTTCGCCGCCGACTTTATTGCCTGATTTATCGTACACCTGAGCATAGACGCCTTCTCCGTCACCGTCCTGATTATCACTTTCCCAGGTAATGACGAAGCGCCCATCAGCATTCATGGCGATCGCCGGGGTATCTTGATCATCAGCAGTTGTCGAGTTGACAATAAACGCACTGCCTAGTGGATTACCATCTCGATCAAATCGTCGAGCTCGAACAAAGACAGCGTTAGAATCTGTTGTTTCTGTCCAAGCGATAACAAAGTTGCCACTAGCATCCATAGCAACAACGGCATCGTCTTGGGAGCCTGCTATCCCTACGTTGACGAGGAACTCGTTACCGATGGCATTGCCAAACCGATCATATCGCTGGGCATAGACTCCTTCGTCGTCGCCATCTTGCCCAAAACTTTCCCAAACGACAACGTAATTCCCTTGAGCATCCATGGCAACGGATGCCGTGTCTTGATTATTAGTTGTAAATGTATTGACTCGTATTTCGCTTCCAGCAGGGATGGCAACCATGTGATAAATGTCCTTCTAGGTGTGAATGAGAGATAAGCGGTTCTGATATGAGACTCAGCCATAAAGGACGCGGATAGTAAATTGATCACGCTCCATCGCTAAAGCCACCGTTAGACAGACGGCAATCGTTACGTCACTGCTGCCGTCTGTACAAAATTTCTCTAAACAAGGAGAATTTCCTGGTTCAATATGCTGGCCCCATTCTCGATATTCCGGACGAATCAAAGTACGGAGTGTACTCAACACGAAACCTTCACAAAAAGCCCTCTCATCGATCTAGATACTTTTTGTGTCATGCAGCTAAAACGTCACGGCTGCACAACTTGGCAGGCTTCTCAAAACTGCAACGAAGAAGGGAGGGTTTTGGGCGCGCGTTGCGCGCC
>JBCCWF010000526.1:0-4656 GCA_039194035.1 Cyanobacteria bacterium P01_E01_bin.6
CCCCCCCGCCCCTCTATTCTTGATTAGCCACACGCCACCCCAGCCAACCATCACCCCGATCGCGAAGCCTAAACCGCCCGTATCACGAAAGGCATTACATCCGCTCCAGTACAGGAATTCCAAGCAGTGAAAGGCCAAGCTTAATGGTCTCAGCCGTAAGGTGGGCAAGCATCAGTCGCGATGTGCGAATGGGTTCTTCAGCCTGGAGTACCGGACATTGGTCATAAAACTGGTTGAATTTCTGGCTCAGTTCAAATAGGTATTGGCACAGACGGTTGGGCAGAAGATCCGCGTCGATTTCAGTCAACACCTCATCGAGCTGGAGAATATGCTTTGCTAGTGCTAATTCCGTGTCGTCCTTCAGCAACAACGGGGCATCGTCTCCCAGTTGCGCAAAGTCAATGTTTCCTTTGCGGCTAATGCCCTGCACTCGCACATAGGCGTAAAGCATATAGGGAGCTGTGTTTCCCTGAAGCGCCAGCATTTTTTCATAACTAAAAATATAGTTACTAGTGCGGTTCTGGCTAAGGTCGGCATATTTGATGGCGCTAATACCGATGACCTGAATATCCGCCAAAATTGACTCAAAGGAGCGATCGCCCCCGAGTCCACGCTTTTCGGTCCATCTTTCTTCGAGAGTTTGACGAATCTGAGTGACGACTGATTCAGCCGCTGCAGGAACTTCGTCATGACCCATCAGCCACATCGGCACCTGGCGCTGCAGGGAATCAATGGTGGCTTTCTTCAAGGATGCAATTTTCTCCTCCAACGGGTCATCACCAGCAATCTCCGCTGCCGCCGTGTCCCAATCTGGATCGTCCAAAAAGGCAGGGGCGATCGCCTCCCATTCTTGTGTTGTTGTGATTTGGTAGAGATCGGCATCCGCTCGCAACCAAGCTTCATCCAGCAGATCTTTTAGGCGCACCGCTTCCCCAGAGCGACTTTTTAGTTTCTTGCCATCCTCGCCCAGCACACTGCCAAACGGAGCATGGTAGAAATCCAAGTCATCTGTAATCCATCCTGCCCGCTTCCCAACTTGAAAAATTTGTGCGAAATGATTCGTTTGCTCTGCCCCAACAGGATAGACAACCCGCTGAACCTTATCTTCATTGACTCGATAGCGAATAGCGGCCAGATCTGTAGTGGCGTAGTTATACCCCCCACCAGACTTTTGGATGATAATGGGCAAGGGATTTCCCTCTTTATTCGTAAACCCCTCTAGGAACACACACATAGCCCCTTGGTTTTTGACGGCCAGCCCCATCTCTTCCAGATCCTTCACCACATCCGGAAGAAACGGATTGTAGAAAGACTCCCCTCGAATGGTGAGGGGAGACAGTCCCATCAGGTCGAAAATCTTCTGGTTTGTCCGATTCGACAGCTCACACACAAGTCTCCAGGCTTTAAGCGTGGCTTCGTCCCCTGCTTGCAGTTCGACAACGGACTGCCGTGCAGCATCTTGGAAGGCAGTGTCCGCATCAAACCGTCGTTTAGCCTGGCGATAGAAAGAGGCCAAGTCTCCTAAGTCGAGCGTTTCATCAGACGATAATGCGTCAGGATAAGCTTCTCGCAGATACGCAATCAGCATTCCGAAGGGAGTTCCCCAATCGCCCACATGGCTGATGCGCAAAACGTCATATCCCAAGAACTCAAGAATCCGCGCAAGACAGTCGCCCACAACCGACGGACGCAGGTGCCCCACATGCATTTCCTTGGCAATGTTGGGACTGGGATAATCCACAATCACTCGCGTTTGAGACTGCATTGGAGCAACGCCTAATCGCTCGTCTTGTTGAAGCGCTTTCAGTTGCTGCTCCAGATAGCTAGTTTTGAAGCGGATGTTGATAAAGCCTGGCCCCGCAATCTCAAGAGGCTCGCAAATGTCACTCAGATCCAGATTCTCGACAATCTGTTCGGCGATCGCCCGTGGCTTATTTTTCAGAGGCTTCGCCAGAGACATCGCCACATTGGCTTGATAATCCCCAAACTTTGGGTTACTGGCAGGCACCAGAATGGGGTCAGTTTCTGCCAAGTCATCTCCAAAGGCATTCACCAGTGCCGCACTGAATTTGTCTTTTAAATAAGCAAGAGTGGCTTTCATACACAAAGGAGATTGACACAACAAAACAGAGCCTAAAGCCCTAAAACAGGCTTGGGTTTTAAGGCGGGATTCTGGGGCGCTTCGCGCCCCATAATCCCGCTAAATTCTTCTCGGCTTAAGTTATAAGCCCTAAAACACTCTTAAATTATCGTGAGTTGCGGACATCTTGTCTAATACTCAATGGCAGACCTACCCTTATACGTGGCTAAGTTTTTCCCCCTAGGAGATGGCGATATGAGTAAACCTGTTGCAGTCAAAGTCTTTGGAATCCTCAATATTGTCTTCGGGTCCCTTGGGCTGGTAACCTCTCCGCTGAACTTTCTGAATCTTGGTCAATCCATCGAACTCTTGCAAGCTGAAGGATTTTTCAGAACATGGCTATCGTTAACAGTATTTATTGCCCCAATTACCTCACTCATTTTGCTCATATTAGGGATCGGGCTACTTCGTTATAAGGAATGGGGCAGGCAAGGAACCGTTCTTTATTCCTGGTTCACCATTATCCTGGGTATTCTTTCAGGTGTGATTACTGTTGGTTCCTTAGCTGGACAGTTAAGCGATTCAAATCCAGTCATTCTTGGTGCCGTGATCGGCGGAATCATTGGTGCGGTGGTCGGACTCATCTATCCCATTGTGAGCCTTGTATTTCTGACTCGTCCGTCTGCCAAAGAAGCCTGTCGATAGCCATTAATCTCTATTCAGTACCTGAACGTAATCAGAAGCAAAACCCCAAACCCTGTGACGCCTGATCAGTTGGAGTCAAAGGTGTTGAGAGGATACGTTTCATGATGGCTATCTACATTAGCCTTCAAATTATGTCTTGTATTTTAAAGCAGGATTCTTCCCAGCTTAAGTTATGAGCCCAAATTGTCATTCAAAAAAACAAGGCCGACTTGCCTAAGCATAGACATCGGCCTCTTCTATAAATTTGTCTGCGTCTGGCTGATCTTCTAACGAGATTGTGAGGTGCTCGGCACCGCACAATCTCGTTAAACTTTCCCCGACTTACGTTATCAGCCCAGCGTATGAAGACGACTGAACGATATTAGCCAACGAACGCTTTGACAGGCTCAGAGACTCCAGGAGCATCCTGTCCTTTCAGGTATGCCAGCATCGTGTCAGCATCGGACACTTCAAACGGATCTGTCGGACAGTTGTCGCCAAAATCAGGCTCAGCAAAGATCTTCTCAATGGTGAGATCATTTACAAGCATGGAATAGCGCCAAGAACGCATGCCAAAACCTAGATTCGACTTGTCAACCAGCATGCCCATCTTGCGAGTGAATTCACCGTTGCCATCGGGCAACAATTTAACATTCGTAGCACCTTGTTGTTTGCCCCACTGGAACATCACGAATGCATCGTTGACCGACATACAGTAGATTTCATCAACACCGTTAGCTTTGAATTCCTCAAAAAGCTCCTCATAGCGGGGAAGATGATTAGACGAGCAGGTGGGAGTAAACGCACCAGGAAGAGAAAATACAACGACTTTCTTTCCACCAAAGATTTCCTGAGTCGTTGTATCTTGCCAGCGATAGGGATTTGGCCCTTCAACAGACTCATCGCGGACGCGAGTCTTAAAAACAACATTAGGAACTTTTTCAACAGCAGCCATAGTAACCTCCTGGAAAGTGGAATCAGAATGCTCTAGAAAACCAATCAAATTAGGCAGAAATGCATAGGACGCACTATCAAAACTCGAACCCCCTAGCCGAACAACATATGGCTCAATCAGCAGCAACGCTATCAGAGCGCCCACTATTTAGCTCACTGATCAACTAGGAAATAGGCATGAAAAAGAATCGGAAAGGATTTCGTTGGTGGTGGCTCAGTCGCCACCACCAACGACATATCTCAGAGTCTTTTTATTTTCATTCCTAAGCATGAACGAGTTTTGACATCCATTTGCCATATGACTACTCTAACCTAAATTAGAATAATTCTTACATGATTATTTATCAATAGTCAGAGCTATTTAAAATATTGAATCAGGCTTGTGTACGTGCAACTCCGACAAGCAAATGCTATGCTTGTACTACTATTTCATTTCGAAACTACATTATTTTAAGTGCCTAATTTGGCGTTGGTTGGAAGGTAGAAAATGTCTTTGCAGACGGAAGAGATTGTACAGACCCTCAAGTCGAAACAGTTACGGGTAACTCCTCAGCGATTTGCTGTCTATGCGAATCTTCTTGCCCGCACAGATCATCCAACTGCGGAGCAAATTCTGAAGGATCTCAATCAAAACGCGCCAACGTCTTCACAGGCTACCATTTATAGTTCACTCCAGGCGCTGCGAGACGTTGGTCTAATCCGTGAGGTTCTGCTTGAAGAGGGTGTCTGTCGCTACGATGCCAATGTAGAGCTTCATCACCACTTTCGCTGTCATGTTTGTGGAGTCATTGAAGATATTCCTTGGGAGCAGCTCAAGCAAGTGGATATTAGTCAACTTCGTCCTGGCCTCAAAGCAGAAAGCTATGAGGTAACGGTTCATGGAGTGTGCGATCGCTGTTAAGGGACTTGCTAGCAAATAAAGTACCAATAGAGGGGCG
>JBCCWF010000527.1:0-4637 GCA_039194035.1 Cyanobacteria bacterium P01_E01_bin.6
TGAGAGCATCCTTCTCTTCGTGACTCAGTCCATCCAGGGGCGGTAGTGCTGTCATGCACAAAGCCTACCATCTTCTTCCACTCATCGTCGCTGGTCAACCCGGTTGAGCAATTACTCGTCTATTAAGCGTCCACGGTTATCCAATCATCAACGGGAATAAAGGATTTCGTTCCTGTATCAAGGTAGAGATACGCCTTGATCGCTACGGAGAATCAGATGCAGGGACATCGATTGGGGCATCAGGTGATGTCGTCTCAGAAGACGAGCCTTCAGGAAATGCGCCAGAATCACCATCAATGCCAGGATTTAATTCAGGTGAGGTCACGTTTTCGTCGGCTGTCTCACCTGAAGCAAGACGCTTAACCTCGTCCTTAAATTCTGCGGGAGCAAGTGCCTCAGCTGAGGCAAAAAGAGGTTGTGCTTCGTCATCTCGACCCAGTGTCTGGAGTAGCAGTGCTTTGCTTAATATAGGTCGAAAATCATCGCCCCCTGCGCGAATAGCTTCGTCGTAAATGGCCATGGCTTCATCATCACGACCTAATTCTACATAAACTTCCCCAAGCAGTAAGCGAACAGAGCCAACATCAATGCTATTCGGTTGAATTTGGTTGACATCATCTGCTGTTTTAAGCGTGTCTTCCAAAAGTCCAATGGCTGATTCAGGACGCCCCTCTTGGACAAGCAACCCAACTAAACCCTGCATTGCTCTCATGTTGCCGGGGCTAGCCGATAACACATCACGGAAAACTTGTGCTGCACCTTCTCGATCGCCCACTTCTTGTTTTGCTTGTCCTAGCAAAATGGCGTAGTCCGTGCGGTCAGGATAAAGACTGACTAGTTTTTCCAAAGGGGCGATCGCCCCCTCGACATCCCCCATTTGAACACGAGTTTGGAGCAATCCTCGAAGAACAATTTCATTATCTGGCTCCCTTTCCAAAACAACCTCATAGCTACGAGCTTGAGCTTCTAAAGCAGAGGATTGGGATTCTGGTGAATCTTGAGAATGCCCAGTATCATAATCGCTTTGGCCACCCTGAAAAGCTCGACTGAGTGGCAAGGCCAATGAAAATCCGGCAAATGCAACGACCGCGACTATAAGAACCGTATTTATCAACCAACGCTTATTCTTCTTATCAAGCACATCTGGCCTCAAATTCTATTGCACTATGAACAACGAGGAAATTTATCAGTCCTCCGCATCAAAGCTAAGTAGCTTCACGAAAGGATCGGAGTTCGTTTCCTAAACATCAATCAGCACCCACCATTATATAGAGTTAGCTAAACCATAATCGCATTATCTGATATACAAGAGTTTCAGCATTCCAGAAGAGAGTGAGGTGTCTAGGCTAGGCCCCTCACTCTCTTCTGTTTTTGAGTGTGTTAAGTACCTGGACGTAATTAAAACCGTAACGTCCCAAATATTGTGCCGCCCGCTAAGCGGGCGGCACAATATTTGGGACGTTACGGTTAATGATGGCTAGCGACTTATCTCAATGGCCACCATGACACTTTATCTCGCGTTGTCCCATAGACTTCCTTCAACCCTTCAGGGTTAAGCACACGGATCAAATCGCCACCAGAATCAGATGATTTCACAGTTTCAATCATCCCGATTTGAGTCATTCCCTTGATAACTTGTTCTACGGTGCGATGATTCAACTGACATGCACGAGCAATGATATCCACGGGTAGGTCAAAGACAAACACATCCGGATCCGTTGTTTCATGTCCAAGCAATCGCTCTTGATAAATAATGCCCCTCAGCAATGAGGCAACCGCTTGGGGCGGATAAGTCCCGCAATTGAGTAAGTGGTATTGAAATTTTTCGCGCAGCTCAAACAACAACCCATATCGCGATCGGAATACATCACTTTCTTCATACATTGATTGAATGGCGTGAACAGAAATGGTCACCACATCCGTTGTCTTATAAGCTTCAACCAGACTTGGAAACGAACGACAGACCTCACCATAGCTGACATCCAGGTTCCGCATACCAAAGCATCCCCCCGGATAGGTCAGCGCAATAATTCGATCAAGGGGCGTGCTACGCACAATGACAGGCCCACCCGATATCACGGCATAGAGATGGTCGAGCGATTCATTCGGACGGAAGGCTGTGTAGATGGGGCGGTTTGAGTAGAGCTTTTCATGACTGAGGCGATCGCCCGAGAGATAATGTCCCAACCAGGCAGCGTCAAAACCACGAAACAAAAAACTGCTCTGCGTCAGTGCATCGACCCAATTTTTAGATGAATCAACTGACGATATCCGATTGGGCATGAGGCGACTCCTGCATCAAAGGACGGTTATCCTTTCCTGACACTTCCTTGATTTTTGCATGATTCTGAGGAGAAGCCACTCATAAAAGGACGTCAGTTAATGACATCGTGGCAGAACTGAACGCTGTTATTCTGCAGAATCTTACACGATCTTCATAGAAATCCTAAATGTTTTTTAAGTGAATCCCACAATACCTGGAATATGATTGCAATAGTTATTCATAAAGAAGTCGTTATTTTTCCAGAAACGTATGCTCCTCCGGGGCATACGTTTCTTTAAAGAAAAGAGTACATGGCAACTTCTAACGCGTGGAGCTTCGTAGATTTCCATGACTAACCGTTTCCTCTTGCGAACTTGCCAGTGGCCTCTGCAATGGCTTAAGCCAAAAACACGGAAGCAATTCGGTATTCTAGCTGTCGCAGGCTTTATGGGTGTAATGACGATCGCCCTTGGCTACACGGTCACTACAACATCTCTTCCAGTAGATATCTCTTGGCAGGGATGGCTTTCAATCGCGGTGACAATGGCAGCATTTTTACTCAATGCCTTCAGTCGGCTTGCCCCTGAAATTGTCTTTTTGGGTGCGTTGGCTGTCTTGCTGGTATCAGGAGTATTGGGGGAAGGGGATGCCCTGGCTGGCTTTAGCAACTCTGGCATGATTACAGTTGGCGTCTTGTATGTTGTCATTGCGGGCTTGCAACAAACAGGAGGGTTATCCTGGATTTCGCAACGGGTATTAGGGCGTCCCTCCAGCCTGACAAAAGCCATGATTCGCTTGATGGTTCCTGTCATGGGAATGAGTGCATTTCTTAACAATACGCCCGTTGTGGCGATGTTTATCCCGGTGGTTAACGAGTGGTCTCGAAAGCTCCGCATTAGTCCATCCAAGTTAATGATTCCTCTCAGCTATGCCGCCATTTTTGGTGGTGTCTGCACGATGATTGGAACCAGTACAAATCTTGTCGTTAACGGTCTCCTCATTTCTGAAACAGACTACGCGGGACTGAACCTGCTCGACATCACCCGTGTAAGTCTTCCGTGCGCATTAGCTGGCATGGTTGTCCTGATTGTCACCCAGCGCTGGCTCTTGCCGACCCGAAAGCCTGCACTAAGTGATGATGCCGACCCTCGGCAATACACCGTGGAAATGATCGTTGCTGCCAATAGTCCACTCGCGGGTAAAACCATCGCAAAAGCTGGCCTTCGGCACTTGCCAAGCATGTATTTGGTTGAAATTAACCGAAATGGACAGTTGATTCCGGCAGTGAGTCCAAAGGAAGTATTGCAAGAGCACGATCAGCTCGTATTTGTCGGCGCGATCGATTCAGTCATTGACCTCCATCGTTTGCGAGGACTGAGCCCAGCGACGGATCAGGTGTTTAAGCTTAGAGTGCCTCGTTCTGAGCGCTGCATGATTGAAGCCGTAGTCTCGAATACCTGTCCCCTTGTTGGACGAACCATTCGGGAAGGGCAATTTCGAAGTCAATATAATGCGGTCGTCTTAGCGGTCGCTCGAAACGGCGATCGCCTGTCTGGGAAAATTGGCGATATCCGTCTGCGTCCGGGTGACACGTTGTTGCTTGAGTCCCCCCCGTCATTCCTTGAGCAACGCCGCGTGTCTCGCGATTTTTATCTTGTCAGCGGAATCCCTGACTCTCAGCCGTTGCAGCATGAGAAAGCACCTTGGGCGATCGCCATTCTCTGCCTCATGGTGGTACTGGCATCCTTTGGCGTGCTGAGTATGCTGCAAGCCGCAGCCCTGGCTGCCATTGCCATGATTATGATGGGATGCTGCTCAGCCAATCGTGCGTTAAAGAATATCGAATGGTCGGTGCTGCTCGTGATTGGAGCTGCCTTGGGCATCGGTAAGGCGCTTGAAAGCACGGGTGCTGCTGGGGCGATCGCCGAACTTTTCGTCAGTATTGCTGGTGATAATCCTTATGTAGCACTGATTGTGGTATATGCCATCACCAGCCTTTTTACCGAGTTGATTACAAACAATGCTGCCGCTGCTTTAGTGTTTCCCATTGCACTAGCACTCTCTCAAAGTCTAGGCGTCAGCTTTATGCCTTTCGTCATTAGCATCATGATCGCTGCATCCGCAAGCTTTTCAACGCCTATTGGCTATCAAACGAATCTCATGGTCTATGGCCCCGGCGGTTACAAATTCACCGATTTTATGCGAGTCGGTATTCCACTGAATCTATTGTTTTGGGTATTAACGATTATGATTGCTCCTATTGTTTATCCATTTTGATGGGCAGATTTGATGTACAAATAGACGACCTTGATTGGCAGACACCGACCGATGTCCTTGAATGTAGGTCGATGTCATGACTAGACAAGGTTTACAA
>JBCCWF010000528.1:0-4631 GCA_039194035.1 Cyanobacteria bacterium P01_E01_bin.6
ACAAAGATGTGCGTTAGAAGGTCCGTCGCCTTTACCATAGTCATGAGGAGCTACAAGGTTTTGTGTTTGCTTACCTTAATCTTGATGGCTCCTCGTTTTTTCAGCTAGTAATAGGCATCGCTCAACTCACATAAGGCGTAATATAGTATCTGTAAAACTCGATTGCTGGCCTTTTGTCAATGGTATGCACGACATTCTGAACCACCTGGGTAATGCGCCCTTGCTTCCCGATGGGTAGCCAGCCGTTTGCAATACCATGCGAAAAAAGTATCGGCCCCGAAAATAACAAGACAGCCACTGCATCGCTACACACTCTGTTCTGGAAAAATTGATAGGTTTTCTGAAAGCGCCATTGATCTGCCGTTAGCCCGCCAAAAATTGGAACGTGATGGCCAAGAGCTTGCTTGAGATGCTCAACAATTTGCACTGCACTGGTTGTCAAACTTTCCGGAAGTGCAATACAAAACTGAATCGAGTCTGTATTGCCTGCCTTCGCCTGCGCCACTGCGTTATGAGTTGCAGCAGCCACATCACCAGAAACATTCATGCCAATGCCGGCTCTGATATTGATGCGATCAGAACAAAACAACATCAGCGATAGAGAGTCTTGCTCAAAACCTAAAACCGAGGATATTTCTCCATCTGTGGTGCCACCCACTAATTCCAGTCCAGGGAAGGCATTCATCACCTGATTCAGAATCAATTCATGATCAAAGTCAATTGCTGCAACCAAAATACCTGCGATTGGTTTCTCTCCTGCCAGTTCTATTCGGCATTGATGGAGAACATCAGCGATCGCCTCCAGAGAATCTAGGTTTGTACTGTGACCAACGGCAACTTTCAACACAGCATTCTTTTCTATCTACAAATGATTGGAATCTAACGGAATTGTAAGTCGGGATTCTAGGGTGCTCCGCGTCCCCGAATCCCATTAAATTTTTCCCGGCTTAAGTTAGGAGCTATCTAATAATGGCGTCCTATTTGTTTGTTCTCTTTTGCAATTCTTGCTGGAGAAACTGGCATGTATTCTCCAAATTCTGATTTCTGATTGTCAGATCTGCACAGGTTGACTGTATTTCAATGACAGCTGCACGTAATTGTGCGTTCTCTAATTTAAGGTCTGCAATTTGAGACGCGGTTAGTTCCTCTTCTGGTTGTACAACCAACACAGACGAATAAAGGGGATTGAGCCGATAGCCCACCCGATAAATTGTCTTAATAAAATCACTCGGTGCACCAACAGCCTTAAATTTTTTACGCAGTTCCTTAATATGAACTCTGACGGCTTCTTCTCCAGGAGACTCTACAGAACACCAGACCTGATCCAAAATTGCCCTAGAACTAAACACCGTCTGGCTATGGCGTAACAATAATTCCAAAATTGCATATTCTTTGGGCGTTGTAGGAAAAACATGAGTACCATAGGTGACTTTTCGATTGCTGGGATCGATACACAAGTTTCCCCATGTCAGTTTTGGCTGAGTTTTAGGCCCTCCACGACGTAACAGAGCTTGTACCCGCGCAATTAATTCTTCAGCATCGAAGGGTTTAACCACATAGTCATCGGCACCAGCATTAAGGGCGATCGCCTTTTGGTGTGCCCCATCTTTTCCAGTTAGTAACAAAATAGGCGAATAAAACCCCTTTGCCCTCAAGTGCTGACATAGCTGAATACCGTTTAATCGAGGCAGCATGATGTCTAGAAGTATGAGGTCATAATCAAAAGCCTCTTCCATCTTCAGCCCAGTCTCACCATCTGTCGCAATATCAACCGCATAGTGATACTCGGAGAGCAAGTAGTCCAATGCTTTTGCAATAGGCGGGTCGTCTTCTACAACCAAAATTTTCATGACGAACTTTCTTCCAAAGAAGAGTCTTAAGAATTCAAGATAGCCTTAAAAATGCCCCCTTTATTTATAGCAAATTGATGGGAATTATCTTAGCCATAATGTATACCATTAGGATAAATTTTCAGTCCGTTCAAACCCCTTTAACGGAAGAATTCGTGAATAGTTAATCGCTACATATTGTGCCTCAAATACTAGGAACGGATTGTTCTTATAGCCTTCACAGTTTCCTTACAATTAATTTCTACTGTAGAACTGAGTATCTGTCATCCTTGAGCAAAGTGTGAAGTAACTAGGCAGAATTAAAACAAAAAATCTAAATCCTGTGTCATCTGCGCAGCGGATGGCACAGGAGTTAGAAGGGTGCGTTTAATTATGGCTATCTACTTAAATGAGGTTGCCTGTGTGGTCTGCTTGCTATTTAAATTGTTGGTGCTGAATTTCAGCACTCGAAATGGGCTTGTATTTTAAGGCGGGATTCTGGGGCGCTCCGCGCCCCAGAATCCCGCTCAATTCTTCCCGACTTAATTTATAAGCCTCGAAATGAGCATAATGAAACATAGAATTTTAATTGTCGAAGATGAACCTAGAATCGCCTCTTTTATCGAGAAAGGATTACGTAAAAATGGCTTTTCTACACAGGTTGTTTGCGATGGAGAACAAGCCTTACAGGCTACTAAGTTCAATGCTTACGATATTATTCTTCTAGATTTGTTGCTCCCTGAGAAAGATGGATGGACAGTCTTAAAGGAACTGCAGCAAGAAGGATGCAAAAGTTCAGTTATTGTCGTCACAGCATTAGACAATACTAAACAAGAGATTTTTGCAGCAGGGGCACAAGATGCAATTCAAAAACCTTTTCACTTTAAAGACTTACTCGATGCAGTGAACAGACAAATTGAAGCAGAATAAGCGATTATCCATGCTCTTTAGAAAGCTGTCTGACTTACATAGTTGAGTTGGGAATATTGACGTGTAAGTACCTGGATTCGTAGGCCTGAAATAATGATCAGGTTTATCCGATTCTCTTCTTCCGCAGAATGTAAATCGTGACGCTATAGTTACATTCCAAAAGCAATAGATAAAACAATCAAGCTAGCATCCTTAATCGTCAGCCAATATTTTGCTGTATCGTTCTCCAAAAAAAACCTAGCTCATGTCAATGAGCTAGGTTTTTCTCAATTACATAGTAAGCAGATAGCCATAGTTAAACGTATCCTCCGAAATCCTGTGCCGCCCGCGCAGCGGGTGGCACAGGATTTTGGGTTTTGGTTTTAATGACGTCCAGGTACTTAGTTGGTTGATTCGTGTGGAACTCGGCTCGTAAAACAGAGTTTCATACGAAACTAATTTATTTGAGTTGGATGGTCTTAGGCTTATCAAACATGTGAATAGTGTCCACAAAGCGAGCAGTCTTTGACTGGCTTGAAATAACCAAGCTCTGAGTACGAGCACCATGTCCGAAGAAACGAACTCCTTCCATCAATATTCCAGAGGTGATGCCACACCCTGCAAATAGAACTGTTTCTCCAGAAGCAAGCTCTTCAGCTTCATAAACTTTATCTACGTCAGTAATGTTCATTTCTGCTAAACGAGCCAAATTACCTTCCTTGGTCATGTTGGCCCATTCCTTAGTTCTGACAACTGCTGGATCATAGATCAGTTGCCCTTGGAAGTGACCGCCCAAACACCGCATTGCAGCAGCAGAAATAACACCTTCAGGTGCTGCTCCAATGCCCATCAGAGCATGGGTATTGGTTCCCTCAAAGCCACAACAAATGGCTGCAGACACGTCACCATCTGAAATAAGACGAATGCGGGCTCCTGCGTCACGGATTTCCTTGATCAACTCATCGTGACGCTCACGCTTCATCACAACGACAACAAGCTCATCAATGGACCGATCCAAGCACTCAGCTAAGATTTTGAGGTTCTCACCAGCAGATTTGCGAATGTCAACTTTGCCTTTTGCTGCGGCAGGAGCAGCAAGCTTTTTCATATAGAAGTCAGGCGCATTGAATAATCCACCCTTCTCAGAAATAGCAAGCACGGCCATTGATCCTGGCTGCCCATAGGCACAAAGGTTGGTTCCTTCGCACGGATCTACTGCAATGTCAATCTCCATCAATTCTTCGGGGTTGCAATACTCTGATGCATCGGGTTGAGTACAGATACCCACTTCTTCACCAATGTAGAGCATGGGGGCTTCGTCACGCTCTCCCTCACCAATGACGATGCGTCCCCGCATGTAAATCTTATTCATGCGCTCGCGCATGGCTTCAACAGCTACTTCGTCTGCCGTGTCTTTATCTCCCTTACCCATCCAACGAGCAGATGCGATCGCCGCCTTCTCAACAACCTCAATTATCTCTAGGCCGATTGTACTCTCCACCAGGTATACCCTCCCAACAATGTGTGATGTCTTTTACAAAAGATGCGTCTCAATGTAAAAGTCTATCAGAGAGGGAGACCCTAAACTATATGCGATGAGTAGATATTCCTATTCAGTGCCTTCTTGTCGTGTCCGAGACGGAATCACTCCGAGACTAAGAATATCCAAGAAAGAAATCAGGGATCGCAGTAGTACTACTGCGATCCCTGATTTCTTTCTTGGGCTGCGATTTTATGATGACTAGCGTTGACGACGTTTTAACGATGTATAGCAGAGAAGGAGTGCGTTAGGACATAATAGAGGTGTCGATACCGAATTCTCCAATGACTGCAACCTATAGTATCGACTAACGACAAAAAGCTGTCTCTGCGTTCGACCGTCTCGAACGTAAA
>JBCCWF010000529.1:0-4627 GCA_039194035.1 Cyanobacteria bacterium P01_E01_bin.6
GCCAGTTCAACATCAGTGCGATCGCCACATCAATCGCAAGCCTAATAGGCGTCAAAAATAAAGTTGTCTGCACAGGTGAGTGCTTTCGCGCGATCGGCCTCGCTCCGCACAGTCCACGCCACTAAAGGGATCTTGAAGATTCGCCGAGCCAGGCTTGTGGGGAGAGAGGGCAACGCACCCAGATCATAGGCAATGAAATGTGGGGCACTCTTGCCATTGAGCAGCAAATTGCTCAACAAGAGCTTTTTATGCCATGGCAACGCTTCTCCTCTGAAGTTGCCAGACAGCTGACCCCGCAAAATAGACGGAGCCCTCTGCTTGAAAAATTCCAAAGAAAAGGGATTAAACGCCTGAATTGCAAACTCTCCTGAGTAGGTCGAGACAATATCAAGCAAGGCTGTTTCCAGCGGACCGACCTCACCCTCGTTCTTCAGTTCGACCACTAGAGGAACTTGGCCAGCCACAACCTCCAGCACGTCGCTCAGCAATGGAATAGTTTGATCCGTTTGGAAGAGATGAAATTGCTTGATGGTATCAACAGTCTGATCAGCAATCAGTCCAGAGTGCCCTGTCAGTCGTTGTAAGTCACTATCGTGGAAAACAGCCAACGCTCCATCGGCCAACTGCTGAATATCAAGCTCAATGGGATGATGGCTGGCGATCGCCGCAGCAAACGCACGCATAGAGTTTTCCGGAATGTCGGTTCCTCGATGCAACCCTCGATGGGCAATCGGACGTTCTAACAACCAGTCCATCCTCTGACTCCCTGACACGACAGTCTGTCTGACATTAATCTGACCTTAAGTCGATTGTGGCTGAGTGAACCGACGCAGCAATAATGCATTCACGACCACACTAACGGAACTAAACGCCATCAAAACTCCCGCATTTGCCGGACTGAGAAGAAGACCCCATGCCGGCAACAACGCCCCAGCAGCAATCGGAATACCTAACGTATTGTACGCGAGCGCCCAGAAGAGATTTTGACGGATCTTCCGAACAACGCGCCGCCCTAAATGAATCGACTCAGCCACATCAGCAAGGCGATCGCGCATCAGCACAATGTCAGATGTTTCAATCGCCACATCCGTCCCTGAGTGCATGGCAATCCCCACATCCGCCTGTGCCAGCGCAGGAGCATCATTCATGCCATCGCCCACCATACAAACCACCCGCTGATCATGCTGGAGGCTCTGAATCACATCTGATTTTTGATTCGGCTGCACACCTGCGATGAGGGCATCCGTCGACAACCCTAGCTGATCCACAATAGGCGCAGCCGCACTCTGGCGATCGCCCGTGAGAACTCGCACATCAATCTTCATCGCCTGCAACGCAGCAACACAAGCAAAAGCATCGTCCCGCAGCTGATCCTCAACCACGACCAAACCCAACACAGTCTGACCCAGCGCAATTAACACGACACTTCCAACGGCCTGCATTTCAACATCGTCGATGGCAGACTGAGTGTCACCATCCCACTCCACATGCTGTCGAACCCACGCGATCTTTCCCACATACAGAGGAGCATCCTGCACCCATGCTGTGACCCCAGATCCACTTTCTGTTTGTACATCATGAACCGCCCGTAATGATAGCGATCGCTCTTCCGCAGCGTATTGGATGGCCTGACCAACAGGATGCTGCGTCTCTTGCTCTGCTGACGCAGCCAGCGTCAAAATGTCATCCTCTGAAAAATCAGGGGTTAGCGACGTAACTCGCGTTACGGTTGGGTGTCCCGTTGTCAGCGTCCCCGTCTTATCAAACACAATCGTATCCAAGCGATGTACTTTTTCCAGCACATCTCCACCTCGAATTAATAGCCCCTGCTCTGCACCGATGCCCGACCCCACCATAATGGCCGTCGGTGTTGCCAGACCCAACGCACAGGGACATGCCACCACTAAAACAGCGATCGCCAGCTTCAGACTTAATAACAGGGGCGATGTTTCTGCCGTCATTCCCCCGCCAGCCATGACACCGTGGTGCAACACATGCCCCCCACCCATCAACACTCTGGGCCAAAGTTGTGTCCCAACCAGATACCAAAAACCAAAGGTCATAGCAGCAACAGCCATGACACCGTAAGCAAAATATCCGGCAACCGTATCCGCCAGCTTTTGTACCGGGGCTTTGCGGGTCTGAGCCACTTCTACAAGCTGAATCATTCGTGATAGCGTTGTTTCTCGACCAACTCGTATCGCTTGAATTGCGATCGATCCTGATTGATTCAAACTCCCGGCGCTGATGCGATCGCCTAGAGTCTTCTCCAGGGGCAATGACTCCCCCGTCAAAATGGCTTCGTCGATTGTGGTTCGACCCGCGATGATAATTCCATCCACCGGAACTTGATCACCAGGCAATACTTTGAGCCATTGCCCCACTTGTACATTTTGAGTTGGAATATCAACCGATTGCATTTGTGTCAAAAGCCCAATGTCCATCGGTTGATCAACAGACCGATCGACAGTCTTCTCGGATACCGGAAGAAGCCGCGCCACGTGCGGTTGACGAGCGAATAATGCCTCAATCGATTGCTTTGCTCGTGTGCGAGCATGTTGTTCCAAGGCTCGACCAAGCAAGATAAACCCAACCAACATGACAGGTTCGTCAAAAAAGCACTCCCATCCCAAGGATGGCCTCAGCAGCGCAATCAGACTGGCTCCATAAGATGCCGACATTCCCAAACCCACAAGGGTATTCATATTAGGGATTCCATGCCGCAGACTGCGCCATCCATCCAGCAAAATTGTTCGGCCAGGCCAAGCTAGCGCCAGCGTCGCCAACCCACAATGAAACCAGATACTACTCAGGACAGGGATATCGGCCCATCCCAAATGCTTTAGATGCCCAACACACGAGGCCAACAACAGCCCAATGGCGATCGCCAACGGAACAACATCCTGCCGAATGCCTGACGCGGTCGACTTGGGCGATCGCCCATCCATTTGTAAATCGTCAGCAGCAGTGACACCCCATGCCGACGATCCATCATCACCTGCATTGTCGTCTCCAGGCAATGTCTCCACTCTTGTTGGAAACCCTAGCGCCGAGATCGTCTCTACTAGATTAGCTGCAATGAGATGAGCATCAGAGGCTGATCCAGCAAACGTGACCGTAGCCTTTGTCGTCACCAAGTTCACAGAAGCCTCAAGAACGGTTGGATGATTCATGAGTTTCCCTTCCACAGCAGAAACACATCCCGCACATTTCATCCCATCCACCGTCAGGGTGATCACAGAACGCAATGCAGTCGACTCATCGACAGATGACGCAACAAGCGATTTAGGCGGATGTCCCTCAGTTCGCGAGTTCACCTTCATCTGATTCCGTTGCTGATCTTCTGACGTCGTTTGCATACACCTAATTAACCGAACAAATTATTTGCCGAACGCAACCGAACGAAGCAGCGGCTGACTTAGCCTACCAAGGCTATCTCAAGCCTATCGCAAGGCTTAAGCTTTACCACATGATCACCAGACCTACTTGGCTTATAAGAAAGTATCTCAGATACCTAATATTGCTTCATCTGGATGTGAATTTGTGAGAGCTGGATATGAATTTGTGAGTGTGTGTGTCACGGTGCTCAACAACAAAAATTCACGCTTCAAACCAGCAGTATCTAGGCAACCCAAGCCATTAAGCCAAATAAGTCATGACCTAAATAAAGGTTTTGCCCTACGGGGGGTGACACCCTTATAGGGGTAAAGCCCCTCTTGAGTAAATAGATGAGCTACGAGTCAATTGAAATAAAGCTGTGTTTTAAAAAGCTGTGTTTTAACGGTTTCTCTTCCGCTGAAAATGTGGATCAGAGAACATAAAGGTTGATCCTATGTATCAAATAGTGCACATTTCCGGAAAAGGTTCATGTTTTTTCGTATAGACTCTTTAGCTCATACAAGAAAAGGTTAAGCTTCATGAAAAGTATTTCAGGTCTTCATGCTTTCTTAAGCATGAAGGGAGATACCATAGACGTAGAGGCATTGTAGAGCCACAGTAAGTTTACTGATAGGACATCCAGAGTGTGCACACTAAGCCAGAAAAATACTTTTAACATAACAAGCCCGTAATTCCCTCTGTTATGAGGAGCAGGAGGTCAGCATGAAAACATTTTTACCAGCCCGATGTTTTGAATGTGCATCACTAGCTCTTGGAGCATCACTCATCATCCAAGTTCCTGCCCATGCCAATCCTTCAGTCACCAATAAATTACTCGACTTACCCACGAATGGTTCTGAAGAGGTTTTGACCATTCTCGACCATAAGACTGATGGAGCAACGTTTTCAGTTCAAAAAGAATACATTCCTCCACAAGAAGGAACGGGTAGTGGAACCCCAGATAGAACACAAGGATCTGGAACCCGCTAACTATTTTTAGAGCGACAAGGTTTGTCGAACATCAAGGGTGTCACTAGATTTCGAGAGATTACAAGCCGGAAAGCCCAGAAACAGGGTCTACCATCCTCCATGTAGCATTCGCAACTATTTACATTCTTAATACACTTAGGAATGAAATTAAAAACTCCGAGATACTTTGTTGGGAGTGGTGGCTGAATCACCACTCCCAACAAAGTATTTTCCGGCTCTAAACCTAAGCCAAGTTAGGCGATCTGCAAATAAAGTACCA
>JBCCWF010000530.1:0-4612 GCA_039194035.1 Cyanobacteria bacterium P01_E01_bin.6
GCTTGAATCGTAGGGGGTATGCCAACAAATGGAAGCATGGTTGTCCGGCTATATGACTCTGCTGTGAGAATCATCCCGCATTTCAATCGTCTGTGACTATCCCGTTTACCCGATTCCCCGAACTTTGCCAAGTCGTGTCAACAACAGCTTCAGCTGCGCCCTGAGGCAAGCGAGCGAGTGCAGATTGGAGGCTCGTGGATGTTGTAACCATTAGTTTTTAACTATCCCAAATCAGCGCTATTACGTACATTGTTCCCATATGGGGACAATCAATCACTCTGCGTTGACCAAGGAGTATCAGCACTGTCGCTGATTACTTATGAATGCTTCATCAAGTTGCGATAAAAAGAAGAATTTCTTGCCGCAAGCGATCGATCGTGCAGACGATTGGAGTGAGCATCGCGATAGGATAATGAGTCTGAACATTGCGAGACCCTTCAAAAATCATGGTGAACTCTGAGCCGACAACCACAACATCCACCCCAATGCAATGGGGCACCCCTCTTCAAACGGGAGCAAAACGGCTTCTTTTATTGGGGTCTGGCGAGTTGGGTCGAGAAGTCGCCCTGGAAGCTATGCGGCTCGGCGTTGAGGTGATTGCCGTCGATGCCTATTCAGATGCACCAGCCATGCAAGTTGCTCACCGTGCTCATGTCATCAACATGTTAGACGGCCATCAGGTGCGTGCTCTCGTAGAGGCTGAGTCACCGCATCTGATCGTGCCAGAGGTAGAGGCGATCGCCACAGACATGTTAGTCGAGCTTGAGTCCGAGGGCTGGACTGTCATTCCCACGGCCAAAGCCACCAAACTCACCATGAACCGAGAAGGCATTCGTCGTCTCGCAGCGGAAGACCTGGGTCTAAAAACCTCGCCCTATCAGTTTGCAGGCACCGAAGAAGAGTATCGAGCGGCGATCGCCCTTCTCGAACTACCCTGCGTTGTCAAACCCATCATGAGTTCGTCGGGCAAGGGGCAAAGCATCATTCGCACGGAGGAGCAAATCGGCTCAGCCTGGGACTATGCCCAATCGGGAGGACGCGCCCAAGGTCAACGGGTCATTGTTGAGGGCTTTGTTCCGTTTGAGACAGAAATCACGCTCCTCACAATGCGCGCCATCGACGGAACTCATTTCTGTCCTCCGATTGGTCATGTGCAAGTGGAGGGAGACTATCGAGAATCGTGGCAGCCTTGTACACTGCCAGAAAAAACGGTGCAGACCTGTGAGGCGATCGCCGAAACGATTACCACTGCCTTAGGGGGATGGGGTCTTTTCGGAGTGGAGCTATTTATTCAAGGCGATGCGGCTGGAGAACAAACCGTATATTTCAGCGAAGTCAGTCCCCGCCCCCATGACACTGGCATGGTGACGATGGCAAGCCAACACATGTCCGAATTTGAACTCCATGTTCGAGCCATTCTTGGGCTACCCATTGGGGAAATCACCATGATTCAACCCGGAGCCTCAGCGGTGATCCTGGCAGACTCCCCCGGAGAACAGCCGCAGTTCACAGGGATGGAGCAAGCGTTGCAGGTGCCAACAAGCAAGCTGCGGTTGTTTGGCAAACCAGTCTGCCGAAAAAATCGACGGATGGGAGTGGCGATCGCCCTTGGAGAAACCGTTGAGACGGCACGTCAGCGCGCCACCGCCTGCGCAGCCTACATCACTGTCAGTTCGACACCAACGGAGTAACGACTCCCAGAAGCTTGTCGCCAATTCAAAAACTGTCAGGGAAATTCCTCTACACTCCTCAAAACATTGCTAGATTCATGCTCAGTCCTGCTTATTCCTGAATGTCATGAATTCATACGAGTTGGCGTTCTTGCCCGCATTAGAGCAAGCCAAGTTAATCCGAACCAACGTTATCTCTCCCCTCGAACTCACCCAACTCTATCTCAGCAGAATTGAATCCCTTGACCCCTCGTTAGGAAGCTATTTCACCGTTCTTGCAGAGCAGGCATACCGGGATGCACAGACCAAAACCGAGCAGTTAGCAACCTCCCAAAATCGAGACGACCTTCCGCCATTTTTTGGCGTACCGATCTCCGTTAAAGACTTGAACCCCATGAAAGACGTGAGGTTTACCATCGGCAGTCAAGCTTTAAAGGAGAACACCGGCACCTTTGATGACGCCATTATTGGAAAGATTAAACAAGCAGGATTTGTCATTCTCGGCAAAACGGCAACTCCAGAAATGGGCACCATGCCGTTTACAGAATCACCAGGATTTCCTCCGACACGAAACCCTTGGAACCTCGACTATACCCCCGGTGGCTCCAGCGGTGGAGCTGCCGCAGCCCTGGCCGCTGGACTCTGCCCTCTCGCCCAAGGATCAGATGGCGGCGGATCCATTCGTGGGCCTGCCAACTGCTGTGGATTAGTGGGTCTGAAGCCAGCCCGCGGCCGCATTTCCTACGCCCCGATTGGCGACACCCCAGGAGGCATTGGGACGTCTGGCCCGTTATCTCACACAGTAGCTGATGCGGCAGCCTTCCTAGACATGGCCTCTGGCTATGTTACGGGCGATCCCTACTGGCTCCCTGACCCTCAGGAATCGTTTCTAGACACAGCCCGTCGCCACAGCATCAATGACACAATCAAGCCTCTCAAACTTGGCTTCATGACCGGGGTGTCTCCTGGTGGCGAAGCAGATGACGTGTGTCGTGAAGCCGTCCTAACCACCGTCAATCGCCTCGAACAATTGGGTCATGTCATAGAACCGACCCAACTCGATTGTAGTGAGTTAATTGAGCCATTTACGGTCGTTTTTCGATCCTGTGTGGGGTCTGCCGGAATTCCTGTAGACACCATGAGTCCAGTTAACCAATGGTTTATCTCCCACAACGATTCAACAGGATACTATTTCAACCATCTGTGGCAAATGCAGGCGATCGCCCGCCAAATCGTTGGACACTTTAGTCAATACGATGCAGTTGTCATGCCAACGTACCTCCATCAGACTATTCGCATTGGGGAATGGAAAGACCTCAGCCCAGAAGCCCTCATCGAAAAAGTGATTCAGTGGATTTTGCCCTGCCCGCCTTTCAACGCAACAGGACAACCCGCCATCGTGCTACCCGTTCACCTGAGTGAAAAGAACCTCCCCGTCGGCGTCCAAATCGTCGGTCGCCCAGCGGATGAAACCACACTAATCGCGATCGCCGCTCAGCTAGAAGCCAGATATCCCTGGACCCATCGCCCGGCGATCGCCACCAACGTGAAAGAAACAGACCTCGTCCACTAGCGAGTTGATATCGCGCGCTATACGGGTTGATTAAGTAAGGTAATGTGGGGCGCGCTGCGCCCCACATTACCGTTGGTGTACTTGATACGGTTGCATACGGCTATCTGTAGCCCTGGGCGCATCGCATGCGCCCGAATCAACCTAGGCCTTCTTCAACCAGCTAAACATCGCGCGCAAATCAGCACCCACTTCTTCGATGGGATGCTCCGCTTCTTGGCGACGCATGGCGTTAAACCCAGCGCGACCCGACATATTTTCCAACACAAACTCGCGTGCAAACTGTCCAGACTGAATTTCACTCAGAATTTTCTTCATCTCCGCACGGGTTTCATCCGTCACAATGCGAGGGCCACGGGTGTAGTCGCCATACTCAGCCGTGTTCGAGATGCTGTCGCGCATCGTGGCCAAGCCGCCCTCAACAATCAAATCAACAATCAGCTTCACCTCATGGAGACACTCAAAGTAAGCGAGTTCAGGCTGATACCCTGCATTCACAAGGGTCTCAAACCCTGCTTTGATGAGTTCGCTCAAACCACCACACAACACAACCTGCTCACCAAACAGATCAGTTTCAGTCTCTTCACGGAAGGTCGTTTCTAAAATTCCTGCACGGGTGCCACCAATGCCCTTGGCATAGGCCATCGCGCGATCGCGCGCCTGTCCAGACGCATCCTGATAAACCGCAAACAAACAAGGAACGCCTTGTCCTTGCTCATAGGTGCGTCGCACCAAATGCCCTGGCCCCTTAGGAGCAACCATCACAACATCCACCGTTGATGGCGGCACAATCTGAGCAAAGTTGATATTAAACCCGTGAGCAAACGCCAACACCTTCCCATCACTCAGATGAGGCTGAATTTCATTGGCATAAACAGTTCGCTGCACCTCATCAGGCAGCAAAATCATAATCATATCGGCCACAGCAGCGGCATCCGCCACAGGCTTAACGGCCAATCCTTCAGCCTCAGCCTTTGCTGCTGATTTGCTCCCGGAATATAAACCCACCACCACATTCACACCACTGTCTTTCAGGTTCAGCGCATGGGCATGTCCCTGAGACCCATACCCAATGATGGCGACAGTTTTACCAGCCAGCAAATCGAGGTTTGCATCGGAATCATAATACATACGAGCCATGGGGGGTCTCCTTTGAGCAAAAGTTGAGCAACAGAACTGTGTGCAATTAGTAATAAGCATTCAATCTTATCAAAAGACCACACCGTAGTTTATTGAATCTATGTGTCAAAGTGACGCAGCCCACCAGCACATCCCCACAAGCAGACGTTCATAGGCTCTGAATCCATCAAAAAATCTCAGCGTGATGTGTTTTTAAGCCGGGATTGTGGGGCGCAGAGCGCCCCACAATCCC
>JBCCWF010000531.1:0-4607 GCA_039194035.1 Cyanobacteria bacterium P01_E01_bin.6
GTAACTAGCCATAATTAAACGTATCCTTCCAAATCCTATGCCGCCCGCTCAGCGGGCGGCATAGGATTTGGAGCTTTGGTTTTCATTACTGCCAGGTACTTATAAGCAAACCTTGAGGTACTGAAAAGCACCTCAAGGTCACGCTTAAACCGGTTTATCGGTTCAATCTAAACAGAATCTTGGAGATTACTCTTGAGGCTCAAGCGTGCGCTCAAGACGAATCACATCTTCGATGTCAACTCCAGCTGTTTCGTTGGTTTGGTAAACGGTACCTGCGACACCATCGCTCACAAGACCTAGGCCTAATGCATACGCTTCTGCTGACAGCTCAACGTAGCCAACTTCAGGCACAATTGTGGGCGCATTGTCGAGGTAGTATTCGACAAAAGATGCCACTTCCGAACGCTCTAGTGCATCTTTTCTGACATAGATGAAGATTGGGCGCGAAAGAGGAGTGTAGGTCCCGTTGTTCACAGTTTCTGCAGAGGGAGCAACACCTTCAACCGCAACGGCCTGAAGGACATCTTGGTTTTCTGCATAGTATGCGTATCCGAAGTAACCGAGTGAATTCACGTCGCCCTCAACACCAATCACGAGAATGTTGTCATCTTCGCTGGCAACGTAGTCACCACGGCTTGCACCTTCTTCACCCACAATCTCGTCGGTAAAGTAGTCGAATGTTCCAGAGTCAGAACCGGGGCCATACAAGTTGATGGATGCATTTGGCCAAGCTGGATTCACGTCGCTCCAGCTGTTGACTGTGCCTTGAGCAGCAGGCTCCCAAAGGGTTGCCAATTCCGAAATCGTCATCTCAGATGCCCAGGTGTTGTCAGGGTGAATCACAACGGTAATTGCATCATATGCAACAGGGATTTCAACGTACTCGATACCTGCTTCCATGCACGTCGCCATTTCGATAGGCTTAATCGGACGAGATGCATTAGAAATAACGGTTTCGCCACCACAAAACTTGCTGAAACCACCACCGGTTCCAGAGACACCGACCGTAATTTCGGTTCCAGGATTAGCCAAAATAAATTCTTCGGCCATTGCTTCAGTAATTGGGAAGACGGTGCTAGATCCGTCAATGGAAATGGCATCAGCCAAAACTGCGGGAGCGGAGAGGCCGAGAGTAGCTGCAGCAATAGTTCCAGCTAGGCCAAAGCGGTTAAGTTGAATGTTCATTCGTTTGAGTAACCTGTCTGCAACAGGAGATAACTGCACATTAAGAAATCACGCAGTAGATTAGCTGGTCAGGGTTAAGGATTTGGAAAGCGTTTGTGATGAAAAGATTTTGAAAAAATTATTTTCAGATTAAGACAAAAATAATTGCCCACCAGCAAAGGCTTTGCGGAGCATTCATAATTTCTTTGAGTTTGCATTTATCTTCATGCTGTCGTCTCAAAAAGGGAGCGGCTATTTTGGTGATGCGCATGCATAATTAAAGACGCGTTTCATCGTCTCCAGCACGATAATATTCAACATGTTTGCTAGACAACGCAGATTGCCGTAAATCGTCAGGTAAATATTAAAAGGCTGAATGTTGAAAGCATTGAAGAAAAACTGACGAGTGTAGCTTGCCTAATGATTTTTTATACCGATCTGGGTTGAGAAGACATGGTTGATGTGTGGGGTGGTTCTGGGTTGAAAAAAGGTTCTTTTCTAAAAGCACGGGGAGAATTAATGCCATTCAGGTTGGAGACTCTTGGCCGTCGAGCCAAACGGCTGACGTCGGACTATATCGCTTCTTTCGGAATTTGCCTCGGTGCGTCATTGACAGCGGTGATGATACCAGGGCAGGCGATCGCCACCACCATCGGCATATCTAATGTCTTCGGACTACCGAGTCGTTCCGTCGCCACATTGAACGTCGCTTTAGATGGGGTTCTGGCTGCAGCCCCATCGATTTCCTCGACGCATGGAACGACCCTTCATCATTCGACTGACGCTGCTGTCAACAGTGATGCATTGTTGGCTCAATATCCCGGTTCGCTCAATCCATTGGGCGATCGCCCCTCGTTTGAAGATTCGATGTGCCAACCCTCAGATGTTGGATCCCAGCGATTTCGGTCTTCGCCTCAAGGGCTAATGCATCAGGTCACTCAGCAGACCACTCACCTCGCCAATTGGATTGAACAGCCCGATTATTCCATGCAGCAACTGTTAGGCCAGTGGGGGCCAGAGTTAATGGCTCGGCTTTCAGCGAGTCCATGGCCTGAAATAAACGACCGTGCTCGGTTGTCACGGGTGCCCATCCTGATGTATCACGATATCCTTCCTCGCAAGGAGGTGTTCTTTGATGTCACTCCTGATGAATTTGAGCAACATCTCCAAATGATTCAGGAAAATGAGCTGACACCCATCAGCTTAGATGATTTGGTGTTGCACCTCAGAACAGGTGTGCCGTTGCCCCCGAAGCCTGTTTTATTGACGTTTGACGATGGATATTTGGGACACTACGAGTACGTTTTCCCCCTGCTAAAGCAGTATGGCTATCCCGGCGTGTTCTCTATCTACACCTACAAAGTCGGGCGGGATCATGGACGACCTGGCCTGAACTGGGCACAGGTGCAAGAAATGGCAGCCGACCCACTGGTCACGATTGCAGCCCACAGTGTCACTCATCCAAGGGACTTGAGAGAGATAGACAATCAAGAGCTGCAGGCGGAAGTGCGTGAATCCAAACGTATCCTGGAAGAGACTCTCGGTATCCCTATTCGCTATTTCACCTATCCTGAGGGCAACTACGATGCTCGGGTTGCTGGGGCTGTGAAAGATGCGGGGTTTGTCGCAGCGTTGGCCATGAATAACGGGGAGCAGCGGGTTGCGGGAGAGTCGCCTCATCTACTCGCCATTGACCGTATGGGACAATCTTATATTCGACAAGCGATCGCTGATACGTGGGGTGGGTTTCCGCTTCCTAGTTTTGGCAGTAGCTTCAACTTTTCAACCGCCATCCATCGAGCCGACCATGACAATGACGAGATGTCGCTGACTCTTATTTCCGGTGGCAAACCTGTGACAATTCATGCGGATAGTCGGTATTCGGTGTCGGAGATTATTGAAGGTACCAATGTTGTTGCAGCAGTAGATGGAGGATTCTTCTCTCTGAAGTATTTGGACTCCAATGTGATGGTTGGCCCTGTGATGGGGCGCAATACGGGCGAATTTATCCCTGGCAATCCCGGAGAAAATCCCCTCCTTGCAGGGCGTCCCCTTGTGTTGATTAGTGATCGGTCAGTGAAGTTTGTGCCATTTAATCCGGCTCAACATAATACTCTGGAAGGTATTCAAGCCGAGATGGCTGATGTAACGGATGCGTTTGTGTCAGCCGGATGGTTGGTTGAAAACGGGGAGGGAAGAAGTCGTGACAGCTTTGGTAGTCTCTTTGATTTTGATGCCAATCGCCATCGGGCGTTTTGGGGAATTAATCAAGCTGGGCAACCTGTCATCGGGATTACTCACACGCGCATTGATTCGGTCAGCCTTGGACAGCGATTGGCGGAATTGGGACTGCGAGAGGCCGTCATGCTTGACTCTGGAGGCAGTACCTCAATGACCTATGATAGTGAGTCCCTAGTGAAGAACTATGTTCCTCGACCTGTGCCTCATGTCGTTGGACTGTTGCCGACCCAATCGATGGCTCGGCGGGCTGACCCTTGTGCGATCGCCACTCATTTTTAAGACGGTGATGTCTGAATCAAATGTGGTGCCTTACCCAACAAAGTAAAAAGGGGAGTGCGAACACCCCCCTCATATTACTGGCCTCGATACCAAGTTCTTTGACGCATGCCAATTCAAAAAGTGCCTCAATGGCCACTATTTTTCGATGAGAATTTGCTAAAGTCCTTTAGGACTATGGATTATAGAGGCTAAATTAATCTCCTGCCTCCACCATACTATGCAATATCATGCCAATAGGCTTCCCAACATCCTACGTCCGTGGTGGCGATCGCTATCAGTAGTCCTTGCGGTTAGTGTCCTGGTGGGGCTTCTCTGGCTGCCTCAGCGGGCAGAGACGAGTCATTCCCAAGCGATTGATCACATCATCTCTTCAGCCGAGTTGCTCAAGTTGCTGGACGACGAATCCCAGCCGCTGATTCTGGATGTTCGCACAGCCGAAGAGTATGCCGCCGGACATATCCCTGGTGCGGTGAATATTCATTTTCGCGAGTTACCGGATCAGTTGGATGAGTTGCGATTACAGAATCCGTCGAGCATTGTGGTGTATTGCGAAGTCGGGGTTCGAGCTGGCATCGCAGAGCAAACGCTCGAAGAAGCGGGATTTGAGTCAATTTTTCATTTGGACGGAGACATGCGGGCATGGCGATCGCAGAATCTTCCGGTTATTGTTTCTGACTAGCAAAGCAATCATCCTCAATTATGAAACTGCCTATCGTAAGCAGGCGAAGACCGGGCTGATTTTGATAGCATACGAGACAATGAGCAGGGTCAAGTTCTATTGGTACACGACTTGGCAAAGTTCTCGAAGTTTTTTTGTTTTAAGAAGAAAAAATAGCCTTAGGCAGGCATCATGACCTCCACAACTTGTTCAACAGATTGCCCTTGAGCAAAGAGCGAGTGACACAACTGCACCAGAGGATGGA
>JBCCWF010000532.1:0-4605 GCA_039194035.1 Cyanobacteria bacterium P01_E01_bin.6
ATCCTGTGCCGCCCGCGCAGCGGGCGGCACAGGATTTGAAAGGTTACGGTTTTAATTTCGTCCAGGTACTTATCAGAGGTGCAAATCATCGGCTCATAACTGACGCCGGGAAAATTTAACGGGATTCTGGGGCGCAGAGTGCCCCAGAATCCCGCCTAAAAATGCAAGCCACATCATCAACATGTTGTTTTCGAACGGTTCTAATCCTCGGTTTTCATCTATGGTTGAAAATAGTGTCATGCGACATATCGCAAGCACACCGGGAACACCACCCATAATCATGAGTAGATGGAGGATGGAGGATGACAGCATCAGCAGTGCGATCGCTCGATTGGGATGCATTCGCAGCGTCACTCGATGGCATTGAGGTCGTTCGCGATGCCAACCAAATCACGAAACTGTCCCAAGACTATTACACCTTCAGTCCAGTGTTAACCGCACAATTGTCTGGTAAGCGCGGCGATTTAGTAGTGCGCCCAACATCCGAAGACGACGTACTGCGTGTTGCGGCTGCGTGTGTTCGAGAGCGAGTGCCTCTGACGGTACGCGGAGCTGGGACCGGAAATTATGGTCAGTGTGTGCCGTTGAAGGGTGGGGTCATTCTAGACCTTAGTAAGATGAATCAGATTAAGTGGATCAAACCTGGACTAACCTGCGTAGAGCCAGGAGTCAAGCTTGTGGCGTTGGATAAACAAGCCAAAGAGTCTGGTTGGGAAGTGCGTATGGCTCCTTCTACTTATCGTACGGCCACCGTTGGAGGATTTATTGGTGGCGGCAGCGGCGGCATTGGATCGATCATGTACGGTCAATTGCGCGATCGCGGGAATCTCCATGCTGTGCGAGTGGTGACCATGGAAGACCAGCCAAGAGTAATTGAGCTACGAGGAGACGACGTTCAAAAAGTAAATCATGCGTATGGCACCAACGGCATTATCACAGAGCTGGAAATTCCTCTAGGCCCAGCCTATCCATGGAGCGAATTTATCGTTACCTTTGCTGATTTCATGACAGCCGCCCGGTTTGGACAAGCTTTGTGTGATTCCGACGGCATCATCAAAAAGCTGGTGACTATCTGCGCGTGGCCAATTCCCAGCTACTTTACGGCTCTACAGGATGTCTTGCCTGACGATCAAAGTTGCGCACTCCTGATGGTTTCCGAATCCTGCAAAGAACCGTTGGTTGACTTAGTCAACGAATGGGGAGGACACATCACCAGTGAACGCGCATCAAAAGATCTGGGCAAAGGCACGATGTTGATGGAGTACACGTGGAACCACACCACCCTCCATGCTCGTAGCGTTGACCCAACGTTCACCTATTTGCAAACGCTATTTCCTGCGGATAAGGACTTGGCGCTCGTCGAACACATGTTCCATCATTTTGGCGATGAAGTGATCATGCATTTGGAGTTTTTGAGGGTTGGGGGAACAGCCATTCCGGCTGCGCTTCAATTGGTTCGCTATTCCACCGAAGAACGATTGAATGACATCATCAAATACCACGAGGATAAGGGGGCGTTTATTGCGAACCCTCATACCTATGTTTTGGAGGATGGAGGTCGAAAAACCATTGACCCAATTCAACTCCAGTTCAAAGAAATGGTAGATCCCTATGGATTGTTAAATCCTGGCAAGATGAGAGCATGGGATGAACGGTAGTGGACTCCTTATTTCTTCGTTTCAATTTTGAGAAGTTTGCCAAGTTATGAATACATCCATCGTGGGTTAAGACAGTGGGGTGTGTAGACGCAATCTATGCTGCTTCCACACACCCCATTTCAGTTAAGAACGTCGCGACGATTGGGCAAAGCGGGCACGTTAGACATAGCAACAGATGTCTGTTGCGCTGAAAACAAGGGTGGGCCTGTCTTTTATGAACCTGCTTCGACTTCTTTTGTGGCGAAGTGCAGCCGAGCCGACGGATGCCGATACCTTAAATGAATCAACTTCATCAGTTATTGATGCACAAACATCGTCAGGTCATCATCAGCATCTGGTTATGACAGTTCCTGACGCAGAATATAGGTCGAATGTACAGAAGTCGAATTTACAGAAAAAGTCTCGACAGCCATCTGACGCAACAACCATCGCAACAAGCCTTTTTCAGCATCACTCAGTTTTTCGTGGTCAGCCTCTGGCCGTTAAACTAGCGCTCAGCATGACCGGACTCATCCTGATTGCTATTGGTAGCATCACAACATTAGTGATTTGGAGAGAGCAATCTGCATTTAAAGTTGAACTCCAGCAACAGGCTAATGTGCTACTCGATACGTTGGATGTTGCAGCTGAAGAGTGGTTGCATTCTTCCAGTGTTGATGAGCTTTCGAGGCTCATGGGAGCATTTCGGGATGATAATTCTTTAATTATCGGCGGATATATTTTTGACGCAGACGGGCAGATAATCGCTGACATTTGGCAAGAGCACCTGTCGACGCCGCATACGATAGATAAGCGCATATTTCTGGAAAGGGATAAAACAGCCTTTGAATGGCACGAGACTTACCTCCTTGCTAGTCGTGCCATGGTAGTGATGCGACGACCTATCGGTGGAATTAGCCTGGAGTTATCAACGGCGCAACTTGAAACAAACCTCGCTCATATCCGTCAATGGGGGATGGCGATCGCCCTAATCACCACGACTCTTGGGGCTTCACTATCAGTCATGATCAGTCGTTCTGTTACGAGATCGTTGCGAGCGATTACGGAGGCGACCCGACGTATTGCCAATGGACATCTGGATGAACAGGTGACTGTGCCGCAGGGAGATGACTGTGCGGCCCTTGCAGATGCCTTTAATGCGATGACTCGGCAGCTCCGCTGTAGCCTGGCCGAACGAGATCACGTTGAAACGGCGCTGAGAGAAAGTCAAGAACGGTACGCGTTTGCGATCAAAGGTGCCAATGATGGCCTATGGGATTGGGATCTAAGCACAAGTGATATCTATTTTTCGCCTCGCTGGAAGGAGATATTAGGGTATGAGGACCATGCCCTAGACAATGACCTGTGTGATTGGTTTGATCGAGTTCATCCGGAGGATTTAGATGTACTCAAGTCGGCAATCGCCGCTCACTTGCAAGGCACGACCCGTCACCTCAAGGTGGAATATCGCATGAAACATCGGGAGGGGCACTATCTTTGGATGCTGAGTCGAGGTGTTGTTGTTCGAGATGAGCAAGACACCCCGTATCGGATGTCTGGTTCTCAAACCGATATCACCATTCAGAAAGAGGCGGAAGAGCAGCTTTTTCATGCGGCATTTCACGATACATTGACCGACTTACCCAATCGGTTGATGCTGTTGAAACGATTGGAAAATGCGTTGCGGCGATCGCACGAAACCTCTGAATTTTCGTTTGCGATTCTCTTTCTGGACTTTGATCGGTTCAAAGTAGTGAATGATAGCCTGGGACACAACATTGGAGATAAGCTGCTAGTTGAAATTGCCCAGCGATTACAAGATGCCCTCCGCCATTCAGACATGGTCGCCCGACTGGGTGGTGATGAATTTATTGTGTTGATTGAAGGAGTGCATCATATTACAGATGTCACTGATTTGGCGGAACGGATTCAACAAAAGCTGCAAAGTCCGTTTTCGCTGAGTGGGCACGACATTGTATCAACAGCCAGTATTGGCATTGTTCTTTGCGATTCGACCTATCAAGCCGCTGAAGACGTATTGCGAGATGCCGATATTTGTATGTATCGGGCAAAAGAGAATGGGCGGGCTCAATACGTTGTCTTTCATCCTGATATGCATAAAGGTACGCTCGATCGCTTGAAGTCAGAGAGTGACTTGCGTAATGCTCTGAAGCAAGGAGAGTTTACGCTACACTATCAGCCGATCGTCAATTTGATAACGGGAGAATTTGTCGGGTTCGAAGCATTGATGCGCTGGTATCACCCAGAGAAGGGATGGATCAGTCCAGGGGACTTTATTCCTTTGGCAGAAGAAACGGGGTTAATTGTTCCGATTGGGGCATGGGCTTTAGAGAAGGCCTGTACTCAGATTCATCAATGGAATGCAATATTCTCTCTGGAGCATCCATTTGGAATTAGTGTCAATCTGTCGAGTAATCAGATTGCACAGCCTGATCTCATTGACCAAATTGGCAGGGTTTTAGAGCGATCGCAGTTAGCTGCGTCTCAGCTAAACATTGAAATTACCGAAAGTGTCATCATGGAGAACTTGGATGTCGCATGCGGTAAACTACAGGCCTTACGACATATGGGCATTCAAATTTATATTGATGACTTTGGTACTGGTTATTCGTCCTTAGGATATCTTCAAAAGTTGCCCGTTGATGCCCTCAAAATCGATCGTTCATTTGTGAATAATATTGGTTCTGATGTTGGGAGTGAGGAAATTGTCCGTGCCATTATGATGTTGGCTGATGGATTGGGGAAAACGGTCATTGCGGAAGGCATTGAAACCGTTGATCAGCAACAGTGGCTACATCAATTGGGTTGTCAATATGCCCAAGGATATCTATTTTCAAAACCTCTGGATCAGGGAAACGCTGAAGTCTTTATCTCAAGGTTATCTCGTCATACTGTTGAGGATTCTTTATTTACCGATATTTTGGATCGGCTGCTACCTCAATAGAAA
>JBCCWF010000533.1:0-4604 GCA_039194035.1 Cyanobacteria bacterium P01_E01_bin.6
ATTTATGGTGTCAGTACCTACCCATTCTTGATGACTGGAGGCAATCCCGCAGACATTTCCAGAAATTGGTTTTCAAGAGTGAAGACAATTGCACCTGATAAGCCTTTTGCCGTGGTTGAGACCAATTTCTTGGCAGAAAATTTTTATCATCCAACCCAAGGTATTCCTATCCCATTTAGAAAGAAAAAACTGCTTATCCCTGCGCGCAAACAATGGCAGGCTGACTATATGGAGTTCTTGCTCTCTGAAACAAACAAATTACAAGCTGAGTTTGTCCTCCACTGGAGCTATCGTGATTTGGATCAACTACAAGCTCTATTGGATGGTACTGGAGGAGCATTTGATTCTACTACCCATGGCTTTGCTAGTTTGTCAAAAGATTGTGGCCTCATTGATGAGAAAGGTCAACCCAGACCTTCATTTGAAGTTTGGCAACGCTGGATGTCCCTACCAAAAAGCAAATAAAGATGCGTATATGTGAATACATGATTTATGAAAGTAACAGCATTTATTTGCTTCAGAACCCCGTTAGCTTGTCTACCAAGCACTTGCACTCGGAACTGCGTCATACGCTATTGGTGGTCTAGCACAGTTTAATGCCGTCCGGTGAAGCGCAAGCCGTTAGGCAGAAGTACGATACCGTTTTTGACTCATGACAATAAGCTGCTGTCCGTAGCAAAATCGGGTAACTTAGGGTCAGTACCCAAAGTCAGAGGTGATCCCATGGTAACCGTACTGATCGCTTTATTTTTAATTGGATTAAGCCTGTCGCTAACGGGCGGCGTTATTGGTATTGTTCAAGCATTTCAAACCAGTGCAGTTTGGGGACTGCTCTATTTATTTGTTCCCTTTGCATCACTCGTGTTTGTTGTTAAATTCTGGAACCGTAAATGGGTTCGCAATTCCTTATTTTTGGCTCTGGGGGGTGTTGTTTCATTTATCGCTGCAGCCTTTGTCAGTCCGGCAGCGCTGAAGCAAGCAGGATATGGTGATGTATATACAGGAAATTCTGATTGGGGAGAGTCTGATTGGGAAGACAGGACATGGGTCGAAGACAGCTTTGAAGACGATGGTGCCTGGGACGACGGCAGTTCTGAAGCGGCAGATAGTCAGTTAGCAGATAGTCAGTTAGCAGATAGTCAGTTAGCAGATAGTCAGTTAATAGAGGGCACCTCAGCGACTCAGGCTCAAATGGATGCATACTTTCAGTCTGCATTTGATCGGGCAATGGAGGCAGCGGAGATGACGCAAACCGCTTCCACTAGTCAAGATTGGACGCTGGTTGCCAACCTCTGGAAGGATGCCATCGCGATATTAGACTCGATTCCAGAATCAGACCCCAATCATGCGACGGCTGAGGCTAAGGCCGAAGAATACCGAAGTAACCTGACCTACGCACAGAGCAACATTGCCCCGTAGCTCTCGCCAAAACTATCGGGGCAGCTCATGCCAGGCAGCGCGGCCAACAACCTGAAGACGATTAGCTCATTCCCTGCCGAATCGCTCCAGCAATCACCTCAACATTTGTTAATTGTCCCGCCTCACCCTACACCGTCACACGACTTGGAAAAGTTTACAGAGGAACCAGAGTTTGGGGCGCGCGTTGCGCACCCCAAACTCTTATTTCTTCGTTGCAATGTTGAGAACTTTGCCAAGTCATGTATCAAGACAATATTGGAGGGCACGAGATATGTGCTAGCTTCAATTGGTCAATTTTCCATGTCTATACTCAACGCCTTAGGCTCACATTGCTTAATGGCTACAGAAATTCCGTACGCTTTCTCTTGAACCAAATCGTCTACATAACCGCTCTTATATGAGTTCGCTTCTTTCTGGTTTTCAAAAGGGCCAAAGTAATAGATGTAATTTGGAACACGAGTATGAATCTCTACCCACCATGCCAACCTATTTTTCCTCGCGAGTAAGAAATCAAACCGAGTGATGCCAGGAATATTCATCGCAACCTCCGTGATGTTTTATTGTTTCCGTCAATTAAAGTGGGCTAGACCGTTAGCTATTTCAATGGCTTGGTTGTGATCCCCACATCAGGCGGGAGACAACCACCCAAATGCGCAAAATAGGTGAGTTTAAGCTTATCTGAATTGGAATCATGCCGTGTTAGAAGGGAGCGTACGTGAGAAACATGAAAAACTTGTGAAGATCCTCACCATAGGAATCGTCATAAGTTCCTCACGTTCTTTTCCTAAACTGAAGATGAGACTTGAATGTAGATGACTTGATTACTCTTTCGGAAGAGTCCATCTCCTTATCAAGTTCATTTCAGGCAATCTATTTTGTCTACAAGGATGTCTGGAAGTCGTTCCATTGAATCAACCTATGTAACATTTTTTGTGGAGGTCATAATGGCACTTACTCGCTGGAGACCGTTCCGTGAAATCGAACATTGGGAACCTTTTCGTGAGGTTGGAAATTTACGTCGAGAAATGGATCGGATGTTCGATCGATGGATGCCAGATGGTAATGGAGGGTTTGAAGGGCTGAAGCTCATGCCATCTGCGGAAATGGATGAGACCGATACCGAGATTCACCTCAAGCTGGAAGTTCCTGGTTTAGAAGCAAAGGATCTTGACATTAGCGTGACAGAAGATTCTGTTTCGATTAGAGGAGAACGACACTCTGAAACCAAGTCTGAAAATGGGGGCACCGTACGTTCTGAATTTCATTACGGTAAGTTTGAACGCGTCATCCCCTTACCAGCCCATGTTCAGAGAGACAAAGTTAATGCCGAATATACAAACGGCATCCTCAATCTGACACTTCCTAAAGTCGAAGATAGCGAGCAACAGGCCGTTAAGGTCAAGGTTTCTTGACGCTACATCAGGTCAGACTAATGTTGTCGAACAACATTAGTCTGACCTGATGCGATTCGTTTCATAAGCCGTTATTCGCGTCGCAATAAGGATGTGATTTCCTGTGCATAGCCAAGGGGATGGGCGATCGCTTGTCCCCTATTTTTCAATGTTGCGTGACTTATCTCGTGACTTATTTGGAGGTACGTCTCATGAAAAACATACTCATTATTATTGGGCTGACCTTTCTTATTCTCTTCTTCACGGCGACAGCGGCGGCGGCTCATGACGAAGTGCCTATTCAAGCCGTTAAGTCGTTACGTTGCTGAACGAAGAGATAATCTCACCGCTAAAGGAAAGAATCAGGATTTTGTGCTGATTCTTTCCTTGTTTTTGAGGCCTTGAAATGACCTGGTGAATTCTGTTCAGGTGACAACAAATTGATCAGCTCTTAGTTGAGGCATACCTGCCAAGTCACCAAAGATCCCACCGTCACCAAATCCAATATCTGTACGATTTTCGTTATAGAACACTAGCGTCTATGTATGTGGACGGCAGTGATGTGAGCCTTGCTGCGAAACAGGATGAAGGAAAGCTAACGTTCCTCTTCATAAGTTCCCCAACTTTAAGACGTAGCTTAAGGATGAATCCATACACTGTAAATGATGTCTGTCAAAACGCTAACCATTAACAATCAGTTGATTAGTGCACGCGAAGGGGAAACCTTACTCGACGCAGCGCGAGACGCTGATATTTCTATTCCCACACTCTGTTACTTGGAAGGAGTGTCTACTGTGGGAGCCTGCCGTCTCTGCCTTGTAGAAATAGAGGGAAATTCTAAGCTCTTACCTGCCTGTGTCACGACAGTCGAGGAAGGGATGGTAGTGCGGACGCAAACAGAGCGTCTACAGCGCTATCGACGCATGATTGTGGAACTATTATTTGCGGAAGGAAACCATGTCTGTGCAGTTTGCGTTTCTGACGGTCACTGTGAGCTACAGGATTTAGCCGTAGAGATGGGGGTTGATCATGTGGAACTGTCCTATCAGTTTCCAGACCGAACTGTTGATGTTTCCCATGAACGATTTGGCCTTGATCATAACCGTTGTGTACTCTGTACTCGCTGCATTCGAGTGTGTGATGAACTGGAAGGGGCGCACACGTGGGACATGGCTAGTCGGGGGCACAACTCTCATATCATCAGTGATCTTGACCAACCCTGGGGCGAATCCAGTAGTTGTACCTCTTGTGGTAAGTGTGTGAATGCCTGTCCTACAGGGGCGATGTTTTATCGAGGCTCAACCGTTGGTGAAATGCAGCGCGATCGCCACCAACTCAGTTTTATTGCAACCGCTCGTCAGCAAAAACAATGGGTTAGAGAATGAGCTGCGTCTCCACAAGATCCTCAACATCATTTCCTAGAGTTGACATGAGAAGCGATCAAAAGACGCGCACCCAAGGTGAGATGCTGTTCTATGAGAGAAGCATTTATGATTATTCCTTCGAAGTAGGCAAGCTATGTCGACACATTGGGATGGTGTTTCAACAACCCAATTCATCCTCATAATATGCAGCAGGCAAGTCGGGTTTCCAGCATGGCTGCATTTTTCAACACGAAACCAGACGATAGGGGACATCGGTATGGTCACTTGCTGGAATATAACCCGACAACGGTAATTTTCCACCATCCCCAAGAGTAGCTAAGTACCTGGACGTACTTATAACCAAAAGCCCAAATCCTGTGCCGCCCGCTGCGCGGGCGGCACAGGATTTGGAAGAATACGTTTAATGATG
>JBCCWF010000534.1:0-4584 GCA_039194035.1 Cyanobacteria bacterium P01_E01_bin.6
GCGCGGGCGGCACAGGATTTGGGGTTTTCAGTTTAATAATGCCAAGCTACTTATAGAGGTGTTGTGAATTAGGAAAAAATGGTTGAGTTGAAGAGTGATGGTGTATTTGTTCAGATTTAAAGAGGGGAATTGTTCTAGGACATGTCTAACAATTCTTCAATCCTTTTTTCGATCGAATCTGAGTTAAGCAGTCCCTTTTTCATTAAAAGTTTTTGGCATGCATTCACCCACTTTTCATAGTATGGACTCGTATCTGTTCCATCAGACTCTGCTGCGGAGATTTCCAGTGCAAGCGCTTCTGTCCATTCTTCCCAGCTCCAATGTTGGTCAGAGACTAGCTGATTGGTGATTGCAAAGGCCTTGGCTTCCCAGGGGGCTTGAAAAATAGGCTCACTGTCCACCGGAAATCGCTGAGTCGATGGGGTGCTCGGCGGGAGTATTTCACGTTTACGGCTCGGAGATTGAGATGATGACATATCAAAATCTATAAATTACAAAAAATATGCGATCGCCCAAACATTAGATGCTTGCGAAAATATAGCTTGCCATACGTTATGAAGTTTGCATTTTCTCAAGACTTTCTAAGTGATCATCAAATAAGTCGATATAGAGTGAGTCATAGGGTGAGGCATCCATACCCCACAGAGTCTGGGCGGAGAAACGGACACTATAGACATGTTGCGGTTTAGTCGATAGCCTCTGCCCCATTGTGTCTGGAAACACATAAACACCATGATCTTTGACGATTTCTCCTACTTTGCCCCTGATATATCGAGGTAAGCGTGTATAGGTTTTCGGGTGCATAACCTTCGCTTTGACGCGTTCACCCACCTGAAACTGCGCCGACACATTGATATCCACACGACAACTCAAACCTTCATTCAGGAGGGCTTGAGCTGCTTCAACAGTCATGCATTGATTGGGCGTATCAATTGACATAGTGCTATGACATAGTGCGATCACTTAAAACAAGAATAAAAATCAGCTTTCGGATTGAGCGAGTTCAACGATCCTGGCTTCTATCTCAGCTGGGGTGACAAGATGATGTTCAGTGAGCAACAGCTCTAGAGCGTAGAGCCAACGTTCATAATAACTAGAACTCAAATAGTCGCCTGGGGGCATCCGTTCCGAAGCATGGCGAGTTTCATCAACCGGGAAGTAATTGATAAAGGTTGCAAAACTCATCGCAAATACTTTTGCTTCCCACTCACTGTGAAAAACGGGTTCGTTTTCCTCAATGGGAATCGGCCCCATGCCATGCATTCCACCCATATCATGCGGGCCATTCATGGCGATACCTCCTGGGCTGCAGGCTGGGTCAGCAACGTGGGTGGGTGAACGTTAGCGGTGCCGATCATGGCATTGCGGGTGACGAGACTCGCCAGCTCCGCTTCTGACATATCTTCGGTGTCAGCGGGACGTTCCGGTAAAACAAGGTAGCGAAGATCCGCATTACTATCCCAAACTCTTACTTCAACATGGCTAGGAATCTCCAATCCAAATTCCTGTAGTACCTTCCGAGGTTCAATCACCACCCGAGAACGATAGGCAAAGGATTTATACCACGTGGGTGGCAACCCTAAAATCGCCCAGGGATAACAGGAACATAGGGTACAAACAATTAGGTTATGAACTTCAGGTGTATTCTCAACCACTACCATGTGTTCACTGGAAAAGCCAGTGAGCCCCAGTTCAGAAATCGCACGGGTTCCATCCGCTAATAATCGAGCTTTAAAATCCGCATCGACCCAGGCTTTCGCCACAATCTGCGCACCAATATGGGGGCCTACCTGATGCTCATAGGTGTCAATAATGGTATCCAGAGTTTCTGGGTCAACAATCCCTTTTTCGACCAGAAGTGACTCAATTGCTTTGACCCGTAGAGCAATCTCAGCTTCAGGGTGATGGTGATGAGAAGTCATGGCATCAAGCGACAGGTAGGTGAGAGTTATTTTTGATCTAAAAGCTTAAAAAGATTAAAGTCTATTCCAGCATTCGAGGCAACTGCATTTAGGCACCTATGGTTTTAGTCAAGACGTATACCCATCCATTCGAATTGCCGCTCAACCAGACGGCTCTATTAGTCATCGACATGCAAAACGACTTTTGCCATCCTGATGGATTTAATGGTAGCGAGCTAGGTCTTGACATGACAGCGGTTCGTGCAATTATCCCGACGATTCAATCCCTGTTAACCTGGGCTAGACAAGTCGGACTGAAGATTATTTTCACTCGCGAAAGCCATGCCCCTGATCTCTCAGACTTGTCTCCAAGCAAAAAAACTCGCTATGCCAATGCTGGATCTCCCATTGGTCAAATCGGCAAAATGGGACGATTTCTCGTCAGAGGAGAACCTGGGGCGGCCATCATTGACGAACTAACGCCTTTATCGGCAGAAAAAACGTTAGACAAACCTGCCCATTCTTGCTTTGTGAATACCTCCCTCGATCAATTACTACACGTTGACAATATCACTCACCTCTTGATCGTTGGTGTCACAACTCAATGCTGTGTTCTAGCGACTTACCGCCATGCCAGCGATTTAGGATACTGCTGCTTACTTTTAGATGACTGCTGTGCAGCTTTTGATCCGAAGGATCATGAGGCTACGGTGCATATCCTTCAATCCGAGGGTGGCGTCCTGGGCTGGGTGGCTAATTCTTCAGCACTGTTAAGTACTCTGGAAATTAAGTAGCTAGAGCTATCAGTAAACGTATCCTCCCAAATCCTGTGCCGTCCGCGCATCGGACGGCACAGGATTTGGGATTTTGGGTTTAATGACGTCCGGGTACTGACAAGCAAAAGCGACTAGACTCGATTGAATCTAGCACCGATGGCCTCCAACCCTTTAAACAAGAGCGCAATGAGGACTCATCAATTCGCAATTTGAAATTTTTGAATTGCGAATTCACTAATCTTAAACATCGTTTTGTTGCTGACTCTGTGTCTTTAGCTACAACAGATGTAAATTAGGCCATCTAACGTCATAACAAGGATCTTTCTATCCAAATTCAAGATTTGTATTTGAAACTCAGGTGAATGCAATGAAGTCCACTTCCATGTTTCGCAAGCAGATACTAGCCCTGTCAATCAGTAGTTGCCTGTGGGTTTCTTGTGCATCATCTGAGGTGGCAGAAACAACCACAGATGATGCATCAGCCCCAGATTCCAGTGCATCTACGGCAGAATTAGTGCCCGTTAAGGCAGGTCATTTAGTGGCATTAGACATGGCTCCACTCTTTGTGGGGGTCGAATCTGGTTGCTTTGAAGAGAATGGCCTAGCCGTTGAAACGGTTGCCTTTACGAATCCAGGCGACAATAATGCTGCCTTGGCCGGCAGTCAAATCGACTTTAGCACCAATCCCTTTACCTTGCCGTTTTTTGCCGCCAATAGCGGGGTACCGATTAAAACGGTCGCAGCTGCCGGTGGGTGGGGCGTTATGCAGGTCATTATTAATAACGAGGTTGGAGTTGAATCGATTTCAGAATTAGTGGCCTTTGTCTCAGAAAACCCCGAGACAACGCTCAAAATTGCGACCTTGCGAGGAGATACCCTTGAGCTGATCTTGGTGGATGCGTTTGAAGCAGCAGGGATCTCAACCGATGCGTTTGAGATGATCTACTTTGATGATTTATTGGCTATGGTCGATGCGTTCAGAGTCGGTGAGGTTGAGGTTCTGAGTCATATCAAGCCTTATACCACGCAGTTTGTCACCAGTGGCGAAGCAACGGTGTTGACAGATAATGCTGAGGTCTGGTCGCCGACGACACCGAATACGGTGGTCAGTGTGTTGGAAAAAACCTTAAATGAACAGCCAGAAGTGGTTGAGTCTTATATCAAGGGACTTCAATGTGCGGCTGAGATTATCAATACTGATCCCGACAAGGCAATTGAATTACTCAAAGATGGTAATTACTATCGGGTTGACGATGAGGTTTTGCTCACCGCTTTTGAAACTCAGCCATCTCCGATTACCTTTACACCTGACTTAGAGGCAATACAAACAGTTGTCGAGAAGATGATCGCTCTCGAATACATCGAATCAGATGTCCCCACCAAAGATATTTTTGATACAGCCCTGGTCGAGTCCCTTGAGTAATTCGATGAGAAAATAGTCTGGTGAGAAATAGCAATCAAGGTAGACAAACGTGGCAACAATCGTTGCTCCCCATTGGCTGTGGTCTTCTATCCTGTGCTGTTCTGGTTGGGCTCTGGGAGGGTATTGGCAGTAACGCGGAGAACCCCATCACTCAGGTTCTCCCACCCCCATCTCAATTTTTGCCTGTCCTATTTGAGAGTGATTTCAAGATTGGTTTGGGTTCTCAGGCCGCCTCAATCTATCAATCGGTTGCGGTAACCTTGGTTCGGGTGCTGCTGGGCATGGCGATCGCCTTTATTGGGTCAATTTTCTGTGGGCTCTTAATCAGTCTCTCTAAATGGTCTGAGTTGTTTATCTTGCCAATTTTGGGTTTAATTGCGCCGATCGCACCGATTGCCTGGGTGCCATTAGCTCTAGTTGTTTTTGGGATCAGTAACTTAACCGCTATTTTTATTGTGTTTATGGGGGTTTTCTTCACCCTGAC
>JBCCWF010000535.1:0-4574 GCA_039194035.1 Cyanobacteria bacterium P01_E01_bin.6
GGGCTAAGCCCGCCGCCCCTCTTCTCTGGGATTTTGGGGATTTTATTTTTAAGCAAGACCCTTACCACCAGGAACGATACGGCTCATCAGAACTTGAATCATTAGGTTCTGATGGGGAAATTTGTGGTGCTGGAGTCGACTCTAATGAGCTGCCAGAAGCATTGCCATCCTCTGATGGAGGCACAGAGCCAGGAGGCTGCGTATTATTTTCCTGGAGAGCAATTGATTGATTTTGGTACGCCCGTATAGCCAGCGTTGCATCATGAAACGCTGCTCTTACCGTCATCACGTCTTCGCTGTCGCTCTGTCCACCGCCAAATAAATTGAGTCCTCCAGGCAATCGTCCTGGGATACGAAACGCCGCAACAACACCCAACAGCACGAGAAGACCAATCGTAATCACTTGCTGGATACCTCGCCGCAAAATGGATGCAAGAATCAGAGCCAACAATAGCCCAGCAATCAAGATATCTAACACGCGTTCCCCCTTGCAGATCGATTGTCAACCAGGAAATTCTCCATAAGCCTCAAGCAATCAAGCAACATCACTCAGACACGTGCTAAAACTTTTGAGATGCCTCACATCACCCTTGAGCTTCTGACAGTGTCACTAGCGTTTTGGCCTTGATTTATCTCTGCATGAATGCACATATAATGCACCCATTCATCCCTTAAGCTAGCAACTGTCCCGGTACTCACTTTTTCAGTTCGATACTTTCGATACTAAAGAATACACGAATGTTCTGGAGTCCACACAGCCTGGGAGCCTTGCCCCCAAAATCCGTCAAACTTTGTCACGTTGACATTTCCCAACACACGCGTTTGACACGCTAGCCTCACATTTCCTGTCGATGTGTGTGGCGGCAGAGATCGTCGTGTGCGATCGCGCCAGTTCGGAGAGGAAACCGTTCCCTCAACCTGCACTGCACACGTTCCACAGGAACCGATACCACGACAATTAATGATGGTTGCATTGCCGTTATGCACAAGCACCCCATTGTCGAGCAAGACCCGGCGTAGATTACTCCCCGATACACAGTCAAACGACCGCCCTTGAGCTGTTACTGTTGGCATGCTTCTTCTTCCTCCTCTGTGGATTTATAGCATGGGCAGGCATGACATGGGCCATCTGGATTAACCGCACATCGCATCAAAATAGACCGCGCATTGTAAATGCAACTGGCGTCACCAATTACCCACTGCCCTTCAATCAAACTCATCTCACTGGAACAGTTAGTCTCTTGTACAAAAAGCACTATTTTGTACAGTTGATATTGCCCTGCTGTATATCGATAACGATGACGTCGTTCAAGCACCGCATAGGTTTTGCCATGCAGATTCAGATATGCACCCGGCTGGGGATCCCAAGGAAGTGCTAAACAATCTAGGAGCTGAAGGGGACGATTTCGTAAAATTTCTGTAGGCACAGGGCTGCAGGACGGATCCATCGGTTAAGTGCAATGTTATTGATGATCAGTCATGAGTGTAGTCTAACCAGCGCAGATAAGCAGAGATTGGGGTGGGTAGGCGGAACACACATCCATCTCATCTAAAGACGCTTACTTAAAGACGCCTAGTCATAACGTCTGGCTCAATCGTTATGACTGTGCTTCGGGCTTTATTGTTTAATAGGCATCTGACGATTCGATCACCCGGAAGGGAATTCTAGTAGTAGAAGAGTAATATAACCAGATATGGGTTTCGCTAACGCTCTAGCGAAGCCATGCGATTAGGCTCTACCTATTCCAAGGAATACTAAGGCTTTCACGAGTTTTGTCAGGCAATCAGGAACCGGGTTTGAGTGTTGGAACAACGCAACACATCATGCCAAAACCTAGGGTGAATGTTGTTGCTGCCTGAATCATCTGGTATGCATCTTGTCGTTAGATATTCGTTTTCCACGAAATATTAGGTGATGTCACAGGCTGAATTACTTCAACAGGCACAGCAAGGAAACACAGCAGCGATCGCCCGTCTGCTGCACCTCTCACTTTACACACGAGGCATTCGTGTCAAAGCTCATCAAGCTCCCGATCGCCTCCAGCTTTTACTCGAAGCAAATCGCTTTCCCGATCGTCATCATCTCGTCACATTCATCCATCGCGGCATCGCTAAACTCCAGGTCAAAACCTTCAAAACGGTGGAAATTTATGCGCGCCATCCAGGCACGACTCAATTTCTCTGGTGTGATGGATTTGATGTGAATGCTCCCATTCGTGAGATATCCCCCTCTCCTGCAACAGACTCTCTCATGCACAACTCGTCAAACTCCGGCGTGCAAAATGGTCACAGGTTAAACGAACAGGATACTCAAGTTGCAACACATGGACGAAGCCAATCCGATGAAGAATTAGGCTGCTCAGCCCATTTGGCTTCAAGTCAGCGGGATCAACCGGGTGCTCTGTCTCCTTTAGCGCAAATGTCTCCCCAGGCGATCGCCCAACAGGCTCACATTAGAATGTCGATGCAGTCGGCTAACCCAGCCTTACATCGGCGCACACACCAAACCAACGATTTGGGATGGATGTTGGTTGAAAAATTTCGAGGGGTGAATCCATTTGCGATGGGGCTAATTGCGATTCTAGCGTTGCACAGCATCATCGGTTCTCGACATTACACCCCTGAAGGATTTATTGCAGCCCGCGACCCCATGATGATGTTTCTTCACAACATCAATCTCATCATCCATGAAGCAGGCCATCCCATCTTCGGCATTATTGGGCAGTTTATGGGGTTGTTAGGCGGTTCCTTGATGCAAGTCTTAGTGCCAGGAGTCATTGCTGGATATTTTCTGGTAACTCGACAGGGCTATGCGTGGGCGATCGCCCTATGGTGGACAGGACAAAGCATTCTGGACGTATCGTTTTACATCAAAGACGCTCAAGAACGAGCCCTTCCCCTCTTAGGCGGAGAAGCTGTGCTCCATGATTGGCACTTTTTGCTGCTTAAAATGCAGCTCCTTGCCCATGATGATGTCATTGCAGGCATCGTTTACACCATTGGCATCGTGGCTTACATCGTGGCTATTCCAATGGGCACTTACTACGCATACACCCAACCCAAGCCTCAGCAGGTTGAACAATAACACCCACCTCATCATGGTTCATTCATTCATGTGTGGCTTAATAAGCTGTTAGCGATGTACTTACCATTAGAGAACATGACTTGGCCAACTTCTCACAATTGCAACGCAGACATGAGAGTTTGACATACGCAACGCACGTTCCAAACCCTCATTAACTCTGCAACCTTTGCTAGGTCGTGAAAGAACATGGATGTATCCGTCAGTTCAGCTCAACAAACCCAATACTCTTCCTCAATGTTTGCGGACAACGGATCAAAATCCCAGATAGGATAAATGCGGTTGTAGCGGAGCAAAACCATGACAGTCCTTTTGGCAGGTGATATCGGTGGCACAAAAACAATTCTTCGGTTAGCAGAAGCAGAATGTGGCGGTAAAGCAACCGAGACAGTGATGACGACGATTTTCGAAGAGCAATATGCTAGTGGCGATTTTCCCGATTTAGTGCCCATGGTGCGGCAATTTCTTCGTGAGGTCGAAGCTCATACAGAAAGCCTTCCAAAGCCAGAACGGGCGTGTTTTGCGATCGCTGGCCCTGTGTCAAACAACACCTCATCTCTAACAAATCTCTCGTGGACGCTGGAGGGCGATCGCCTACAAAAAGAACTCCACCTCAGTCCTGTCGTCCTCATCAATGATTTTGCTGCTGTTGGGTATGGCGTCCTTGGATTAGCCGCAGAAGATTTATGCCCTCTCCAAGTCGGACAGGTTCAAGCCAGGGCTCCGATCGCCGTCATTGGGGCAGGCACGGGATTAGGGCAAGGGTTTCTCATTGCTGATCGCCAAGGCCACTACGATGTTTACCCATCTGAAGGAGGACACGCTGACTTTGCACCCCGATCCCAATTGGAATTTGAGCTATTAAGCTATCTGCGCGACAAATTCAAAATTACACGCATTTCAGCAGAACGCGTGGTGTCCGGACAGGGCATTGTTGCCATTTATCAATTTTTGCGCGATCGCCAAGCTGGTGAAGAAACTCCAGCGATCGCCAATGCGATTCGCACTTGGGAGCGAGAATTGGGTCTAGCGGAGAAAAGTGTTGATCCCGCCGCCACTATTTCTATCGCTGCTGGAAAAGGGACCGATCCACTATCTGAACGAGTCATGGCAATTTTTGCGTCGGCTTATGGTGCTGAAGCAGGCAATCTCGCCTTAAAGCTCTTGCCCTATGGAGGGCTTTATGTCGCCGGAGGCATTGCTGCCAAGAACCTCTCCTTAATGCAATCAGGGAAATTTATCGATGCCTTTATGGATAAGGGACGCGTGAGCCCACTCCTTGAAAATATCCCCGTTAATGTGGTGTTGAATCCTCGCGTTGGATTAATTGGTGCCGCCCTCTATGCTGCAACCATGGACGGTTAAGCAATGGCCTCCGCTTACCTTTGGCTCGTTAATAGTGGTTGTCGACTCCTGCTAAGTCCCTGAACGTCATTCAGCCCAAAACCCCAAATCCTATGCCGCCCGCGCAGCAGGCGGCATAGGATTTGGA
>JBCCWF010000536.1:0-4540 GCA_039194035.1 Cyanobacteria bacterium P01_E01_bin.6
CCACTCATCGTCGCTGGTCAACCCGGTTGAGCAATTACCAACAATCTTCTTCACGATGTTCAGAATCATGCTGAAGTTGTTTGTTACGTCAAGACCTTGCCCCCGTATCTTGGCTGAATCCAAAGAGGACACGCTGTAATATAAAGTTTTTGCGTGAAAATATTGACATTTTTAGAGGTGATGTAGACTAGTCTGCAAGAGCGTTTCGGCATCCTTTTGGAGTAGCCACTACGCCGTTAAGGGTTATTCATCTTGCACCATCCCTTTCTATCGCTGAGGGAGAGCAACTGGTTCAAGCTAATCTGTGGGGCCAGCTACCAACATCTCCCTACCATTCGAGGTCTTGTCCTGTCTTATGCTTTAGCGGGTGCTGATTGTGTTGACATTGCTGCTGACCCTGCCATCGTTTCTGTGGCACGCAGTGCATTAGATGTTGCTGACCAAATCCGAGCCGATGTAGCCGATCAGGGGGCTGTGGCAGCCAATCGACCGTGGTTAATGGTCAGTCTGAATGACGGAGACGATCCGCATTTTCGTAAAGCAGTCTTTGACCCAGCTTATTGTCCTCCAGAGTGTTCACGCCCTTGTGAATCCATATGTCCTGCCCATGCGATCGCCCTTGCTCCAGATATTGCCCAATCAGAGGGTGTGATTCAGGAGCGTTGTTATGGGTGCGGACGCTGTCTTCCGGTTTGTCCCATTCAGCAGATCACGACTCAGTCCTATACGACCAATCTAGAGACCTTGGTCTCGTCTGTTTTACCCCATGTTGATGCGGTGGAAATTCATACGCAGGTTGGACGGAGTGAGGCATTTGAGACGGTGTGGAAGGCGATCGCCCCATTTGTCAGTCAGCTCAAGCTCGTGGCAGTGAGTTGTCCAGATGGTGAAGACCTGATTGCCTACCTCACGCATCTCTACGACATCATGTGTCCTGTCCCAGAGCTACTGATATGGCAAACAGACGGTCGCCCCATGAGTGGAGATATCGGCAACGGAACCACCCATGCATCGATTCGGTTAGCTCAAAAAGTGCTTGCGGCCAATATCCCTGGCTACGTTCAGCTTGCCGGAGGAACCAATGCACATACCGTTCCAAAATTACACCAACTTCAATTATTGAATGTCAAGAATCGGAATACCAAGAATCGCCTCGCCGGAGTGGCCTACGGAAGTTATGCGCGATCGCTTCTTGACCCAGTTTTTCATGCTGCTGACATTGCCTATGCAGGTAGTGGATTCCAATTAGAGAAACACCCAACACTTCTCTGGCAAGGGGTTCGCACAGCACATCAGCTTGTTGCTCAGTTAAAAGGAGGTTTAACCGATGTCCAAAGTCCATTTAATGGTCGAGGTCACTCACTCGTTCCCCCGTTTATCTCGCCCAACTCGCCTAATAAGATTCAGCCAGTTGTGTAATGCTAGGAAATAAGCCTAGGACTTCTCAACAGATTGAACGTTTATCCAGGAATGCATCACTGTCTACTTGCTTATGTTAAGCAGTCTCAGAATACGAAGAATGGTATAGCTGTCACTATTGGTTAAGACGTTTGGGAGCGCCCATACAAAACCGTCCATGTTCTAACTAACGTGTCTATGGCTATACATCATCGGGGCCTTCAACTCTCAACCCTAGATGCCTAATCCGAGAAGCATTCTTCATAACGCACATCTCCTCGAGAAAAGTGGATGCCTGTGTATTTCTTCTGCTCGATCTCATGCACACAAGCACTAGCGGCGGCAACGCAGGTTATCCCCCTGTACGAACAATCGTTCACAAGGAACCTATCATGATTCAATTTAATGACTTAGGAAGCGATATGGCGACGTCTTTGGTATTAGCAAAACGTTTCTCTTCAGCCTTATCCCCTGCATATGTTCTCGTTTTAAAAACCATGCGATTTGCGGAAACGTTAGTTGTCAACGTCGCGACATTAGCCAATACGTCTTTCTGCTGCGCAGCGAGTCCATTTCACTAACAATTCGCTGTCGAAACTTTAAGTTATATTTACCTATTCCTATGACCCTCAACAGTCATTCCAATTTTTCGTTAAAACGCCCCCAATTTTCTCGGTCTGCAGCCAATCATGAAGCCCCACCAGAAAATCTTGAAGTTCATGAGTGGGTTGCCGCCGATGACCTGAGTCAGCTGCTCGATGTGCTTCCCCATTCGATTCGCGATCGCATCGAGCATCACCCGAACCGTGAAAAACTGATCGAAATCGTGATGGACTTGGGCCGACAAGCCGAAGTTCGATTTCCAGATAAAACTGAATATCTAACAGACGAACCTATCACCGCTGACGATTTGCAGCATTGCGTCGATCGCATCGGAGAATTCAGCGGAGACAATCGTGCTGGCATCGAGCAAACCCTCCACCGAATCAGCGCCATGCGAAATCGTTCGGGGAAGGTGATTGGACTTACCTGTCGGGTAGGTCGAGCAATCTTTGGCACGATCGGTATGATCCGGGACCTGGTTGGACGAGGAAACTCTATCCTGATGCTGGGTCGCCCTGGGGTTGGAAAAACAACCGCGCTTCGGGAAATTGCTCGGGTTCTTGCCGATGAATTTGATAAGCGTGTTGTGATTATCGACACCTCGAATGAAATTGCAGGAGACGGAGATGTGCCTCATCCTGCCATTGGTCGTGCTCGACGCATGCAAGTTGCCAGGCCAGAGCTTCAGCATCAGGTGATGATTGAAGCCGTAGAAAACCACATGCCCGAAGTCATTGTCATCGATGAAATTGGCACTGAGTTAGAAGCCCTCGCGGCTCGAACCATTGCGGAACGAGGAGTCCAGTTGGTGGGAACCGCCCATGGGAACCGCATTGACAATCTAATGAAAAACCCTACGCTGTCTGACTTAGTGGGTGGCATTCAGTCAGTGACTTTGGGCGATGATGAGGCTCGACGGCGCGGAAGCCAGAAAAGTGTGTTGGAGCGGAAAGCCCCACCCACCTTTGAAATCGCCATTGAGATGTTGGAGTGCCACAAGTGGGTGGTTCATGAAAATGTCGCAGAGACAGTCGATCATCGCCTTCGCGGACATCGTCCCGATGCGCAAGTACGCACAGTCCAGGAAAACGGCACGGTTGCCATTACCCATGAAGCCGTGGATCAACCCTCACAATCGGGTGCCATTCCTCTCCGCCCCCTAGGAGACAGCGGTCAGGGTAGTGCCAGCGGTTGGCGATCAACTGGGCGCATGACACCAGTCTCTGGTGGTTCTCGAAAAGCCAATCGTTTCTCGACAGCAGGGAGCACAGCTCTTGCCCCTGACACTCAGTCCTTTAGCGAAATGTTAGATGCCTCTCTTTCAGTGTCGTTTGCAGAAATGTCCAGCGATTTTGACACGCGCCTATCTGAATTTGGCACAGATGGAGAGGGCGACCTGATTCGCATCTACCCGTATGGTGTGAGTCGTCAAAATGTGGAGCAAGTGATTCAAACCCTGAACTTTCCGGTCGAGCTGACGAAGGATATTGACAGTGCTCACGGGGTTCTTGCACTGCGATCGCACGTCAAGAATCATTCCAAGCTTCGCCATATGGCGAAGGTCAGGCAGCTGCCAATTCACACGGTCAAATCTAACAGCGTCCCACAAATTATTCGTGGGCTTCAGCGACTCTTGAACATGGATAACACCCTGGAGGAATCGATTGACCTCAATGTATTTTCTCGCAATGGTGATGATAACGAGATTGAGGCGTTGGAAGAAGCACGATTGGCTGTGGAGCAAATTGTTATTCCAAAAGGTCAGCCCGTTGAGCTTCTTCCCCGATCGGCTACGGTACGCAAGATGCAGCATGAGTTGGTCGAACATTATCGGTTAAAATCAACGAGTCTTGGCGACGAACCCAATCGCCGATTACGCATTTATCCGGCATAAAAACACAAAAGAGTGTGGGTGACCTATGTCCTAAAGGATTGAGAATAATCGGTTCTTCCCAAGGGCTTTGCTGCAAAGGCGCGTTGCTCATAGGCTATTTCTCTCTGTCTTTTAGGACATCCCATTACCTGCTCTTTCAATTGCACGCCTATGCACAATCATGCTAATTCCTTAACAAGGCAGGCTCCTACGACGGCGCATAGTTTTTGGAAGAAGCATGGAACTCGTATTGGAATCATCACTTGGGCCGGACTGACAACGGTTGGTTGGTTGGTTGGTTGGGTATTTGCTGTTGTCGCAGGATCTACCAGGATTGCACTGGCTTGCATTGGCCTATGCCTATCGGCTAACCGTTACGCTTGTGGTCATACTCCGAGCAATATGGGACATGCAACTTTTTTACCCCAGAACACTAGGATGCTGAGACTCGACATTGACTAAGAAATATGGAGCGATCGCCTTTGTCAGTATCATCAATAGCAATTGGTCTTCTATTCCTTATCTTGTAATTGCTCAACCGGGTTGACCAGCGACGATGAGTGGAAGAAGATGGTAGGCTTTTTGCATGACAGCACTACCGCCCCTGGATGGACTGAGTCACGAAGAGAAGGATGCTCTCATTCAAGAGCTGTGGAACGACCTGCA
>JBCCWF010000537.1:0-4534 GCA_039194035.1 Cyanobacteria bacterium P01_E01_bin.6
AAAAAGTCAACCCATACCGTAGGCTCAGACTCCGTCCTCGCCCTGCAAATCGCCGAATTTCTTGAATGCCAATTCGCTCTTGTGAATCAACAGGAAAATAATCGACATTGAAGAGATTCTCAACGCCTAGCTCGAGTTTTCCAGGGCCAAGTTCTAAACTACTCAAGAGATCAACCAAGATGTAGCCATCAATATCAAAGAAATCTGTCCCTGCATTAATGGCGCGGCTGCGATCGCTCACAAGGACGCTTTGGAATCGAGTCCGCCAACCCGGAAGCGTCTCATTTTCAAGGTATAGCCTCACAGTCGCTGGCTGAACGTCAATGGAACTTAATGCCTGAAAATCTCCTGTGTCACCTGGATCGAAGTCGCCTTCATTCCAGGTCACGCTTCCACCCAAGAGCCAGCGATCACTGGGTTTCCAGTCTGTAGTAAACTCGATGCCAAAGTTACGCTGGGGAGCGCGAATCGTCTCGGTGAAGCCTTCAGGGTCGACAACAAGAGCGCTACCTAATTCAGATGTCGTTAAGAAGCCAGCTAGACTAAACTCCACCTGCTGCCAAATGCCGCGAATACCGACCTCATAATTGTTGACCTTTTGAGGTTCCAAGACGAAATCATCTTCAATACTCGTACCCGCTGGAAGAAATCCTAAGAAGCTGTCAAGGTTAGGGAAGGAAAACCCTTGGGCAAAGTTAAAGAACAGGCTGAGATTGGGCGTTGTACGGTAGACAATACCCGCATTGAATACGACATCGTCACTAGAGACACGGCCACCATCAATGTCCGGCGGTGGTTCAAAGAAATCCGTAAATGGAGAACCGGTAAAATCATCAACGTCCGCCGCAATGTTCTCATAGCGTAATCCACCGCTTAAAATCACCTCATTGATCGGCTCCCATTCGGCCTGGGCAAAGGCACCCACATTTCTGATGACATAGGGAGGCGTCTGGGTCGGCGTACCAATGACCTCGATGTCGCCATTGTCGAAGGACTCTGGATCAATGTCGTTAAAGGGGGCCTCATTCTCCTCCCGCCCAAAGTCTGCTCCCCAGAGCAAACTGAAGGTGTCTGTTATCTCTGTATCAAACTGCAACCGAGCTCCAATCTCTTCAACATCTAAATTCGTCTGAAATACGCGAGGTGCAAAAGGGAATAAGGTATCGGGAAACAGGCCGCGAATATCACTCGGAAGTTGGGTCAGGTCAAAGGTTCGATAGTAGACCTGAGCATCGACCTGAGAATTCAAAATATCTTCGTTGCGATAGGTAAGATTAACAGTGGCAACGTTTTGCCGGGGGTCATCATCAAAATCAAGGTCGCCAACGCGCAAAGCCTCAGCGGCCTGAAGACCTGGAATGGATAAAGTCGCTGGGTCTGATATGAACTCACTTTCAAAGTTACTGTTGAAAAAAGTAGCTCCAAGTTGAATACGCTGAGTGTCTGAGATGTCATAACCTAGCTTTCCCGATACTCCAATCGTGCGATTTTCATTTGATAGTCCATTCGGAGGAATTCGGTCACCGTCAGCATCAAAGGTCGCTTGGTCCACATCAAGTGCAGTGTTAATGCGAAAATCAAATTGCCCCTCTCGTCCAGATGCACCCGCCTGCAAGCGATAGCCAAATCCTTCATCAGCTAAATTGCCTAAATCAGGTCTCAACGTAACGGCAGCTTCCCCCACAAATCCTTCGTCTACAGGTGGGCGAGTGATGATATTGACCACACCTCCGGCTGCACCATCTCCATATACGGCACTGGGGCCTCTAACCACCTCAATCCGCTCAATCGCTGATGGATCAATAACCGTTAGCTCTGTTGCAAATGACGTGTTTGTATTTTGCGGAATACCATCAATCAAAATGAGTGCGGTTCGTCCACGCAAATTTTGACCGCGGGTGCTGCCCGTTGCGGTCGGTGGGCCAAAACCTGGCACCAAATTCCCAAGGACCGTAGATAAATCATTTCGCGCGAAGGTCTGTTGTTCAATCTCTTCGCGTTCAATGATGGTTACAGACCGAGGAATTTCAAGCAACGGCTCCTCTGTTCGAGTTGCAGAAACAACAACCTGAATTGTATCACCATCGGGAATGCTGTCTGCTGTTGCGACCCCAGGAACAACGGTGAGCGCCAACCCCTGGCCTGCATTAGCTAGACTTACATCGGGAGGAGCATCGGAGCCTGTGACAACAATTCGAATGCGATCGCCCTCCAGCGAGTTGACACTTACAAGGGCAATACCATCTGCTGGATTTGCAACCTGAAAATCCTCACCCTCTTGCAATGAAAGGATTGCGTTACTGATTTCCGCAATAAATGCATCTCCAACAATCTGCGTTACTGGAGAGGCTAATTGCCCTTCAGCTGTTTCAAGAACAATGTCCACTCCAGACTCTCTTGAAGAGAGCACAACATTTGTAACTTGAACAGTTGATTGTTGGCCTGCTTGAGAAATCTGAGTTAACCACTCATCTATCGTCACTGCTGGATGATCCAACTCGTTCAATAGCAATGACTCTGGCTCAATCGTTATCATTTCATTACCCTGGGGTTCATCATGATAAGCACTGATCCACTCTTCTTTTGATCGACTATTACGCTCTTGACCAGACAACTCATTCTCCTCTACAGCTATTCCTCTCTCAGCCACAATTAATGAAAGGCTTCCACCCAAAAAGGCACTGACTAGCACAAGGCGTTGCAGTAACAGAAACGAATTCCTCATTTTCCCTCACACCATAAACTTCACACATTCGTTCAATAGCTGCACAAGCAACTCCCCAATTCATCAAGCTTGGCAGCAACATTATTATGGGAATCAATACCTTAAGTAGAATGATTCCTATTAAGGAAGAATACAATATGACTCTTGTTGCATATCACGTCTATGTCTTCAAAAAGGACAGTTTTCGTCTCCGAAACGGACTTTATCGCTTTCAATGATTTTAGTGATAGATAAATTTATGAGAGAAGAGACGAAATCCTGATCGTTTAAATTTCAAGGCTTGTGCAACCAAACTAACGGTGATATTCGTGGATGAATATTGCGAGACTTACTGAGATTTATTTGCAAAAGTTAGGAGCTTACAGGTCTTCAATCTCTTGCACGTGGAGATGATCTTGAGGGTAAGCCGAAAGGCTTTGCCATTGATTGCGAAGGAAGACTTACTGCCTAAGACACAATTACTCCAACAGTTTTTGGTGCACTCATCCAGGCGGGAAAAGGAGCTTTGGGACAAGCGCTTAGCATCGGTTCGTTTCATGTTGAACGGACGAAAGCTTGTGCTAAGCATCAATGAGACAGGAGACCGCAAGAAGAGACGATCAACGGACTACGTGAACCGGTAATATATTGGCAATCTTGGCAAAGTTGAAAACGGCATTGTCTCAGTGGATGCCTACGGCATCATCGATAACATTAGCTTTCTGTTAATCTTTACTGAAGAGCAATAATCAGCGGATGCTTGCGCGCGAGGCGATTCGCTAGAATTCTTCAAGTATGGGAGATCGCTACTTGAAGAAGTTGACAAAAGGCGAGCATAAGGGCGATCGCCCTATTCAAGGCTGAGAAGAGATATAAGGCAGTAGCAAAAGCATTTAACCTGACCCAAACAAGGTGAAGTATTGGCAACGTATCGGGAAGAAAGCACAAACCAGCCTTTAGGAGGATAAATCAGAAACCCCTTGTCAGGCGACAATAAGCTTAGGCTCTTCCCGACTTTTGGTGAAGGTAGGAAATCACATACTACTGTTGGTCATGCAGCCATAACGAATCGCTTTTCAAGTAGCTCTAAGCTAGCCCTGCCGTACATTTGTCGTTTCAGCATCTTCAACTTGTTGTTCAAACCCTCAACAGGGCCATTGCTAACCTCACTCATCATGCTAGCTTTGACCGCAGCATAGTCGTCAAATAAACCTTTAGCAAACGTTTTTAGAGGTTTGATTGCGCAGCCGACTGCTTTCACTAGCCAGGCATCGAAGGCATCTGCCTTCCGTTTCCTCAGCAGTTGTAAGAACTCATCAGCAAGTTCAACTAACAGTGCTAAGTCTGGATGTTGCCTGGTTAGTTGTTCGAGTAAGTCAGTCTCTTCTGCTTGCCGATTCTCTGGTCTAAGCACCACTAAGTAGGCTGATTGACGTGGTGTGACGGGGGGTGTCTGCGGATCAATCACTTTCGGCAACGCGTGATTGACTTTATTCCTGACAGGCTGTAGCCCCTGAGCGTCGCGTAACCCACTGATGTAGCGTTGTAGTGTGCGGAGCGAGCCTTCAAACCCACAGGATTCGAGCAATTTCATCAAAATGCTAGGCTCTCTAATGCCTGCATTCCACCACTCTAAAAGCTGTTGCTTATACGAAGCTGTTGCTTATACGGGTCGAGTAGGCCATGTCCAAAGGTGGGTCGACGAGCAGGGATTTCTGGAAAATCTGGTAAACGACTGTAGCGTTCCACCGTCTTGACACTGACGCCAACCTTCTGTGCAATCGCAGCTTGAGTCCATCCCTGCGCTCGCAAGGCTTTGATAGTCTTCTG
>JBCCWF010000538.1:0-4532 GCA_039194035.1 Cyanobacteria bacterium P01_E01_bin.6
GCAGTTCTTTCCATAATGCTTCTATCAGAGCATCCTTCGCGTCTGGGCTTAGGCTATCGAGCGGCGGTAATTCTCTCATCACAAAAGACTACCATTCTCTCCTATTCTTTCGCTTTGGCCTACCCAGTTGAGCAATTACAAATCAATTAAGGTCTTCGGCCAAAGGGGGTCGGAACCACAATATAGCCCGTGGTGCGATCGCCCAAGACGCAATTTCTCTCTAGACCCCAGTACCACCAATGTGCAGCAGAATATGCACAGACCAAACTATCTAACTGGTCTTCCACAGCTTTGATCGCGCGTCCTCGGTCAGGAATCGTCGGCAATGACTGCTCTGGATGCAGAGGCAACGATGGCTCTAGCGTCGGCAGTGTTGATATCAGCAAATCTCGAAGTTGATTGAGACCCGCTCGACGCTCTTTCACAGTGCCTTTCTTGTATTTCAGAATGCGGTCAAGCTGGAAAAGATGAATCGTTGCGGTATGAGGAAACAGCTCTAGCTGGTAGCGCCCAGAAGGTTGCCGTTGTTCAATCTCTGGTTTATGGAGAAATCCGCGATTTTCTAGACTCTGCCCAAAGCCAACGGTTCGCTCTGCGAATGGACGACCCAAATTAGCGGGATAGCATCCAGCGTGGTAGCGGCCAAAATATTTGTGTGCAAGTCGATCCGGCAGACGCATCCCTGTGTCGTTTGGGATGATGGTTGGGGCATCCACGGCAACCACTGCTGAGCAAGGTGTTGGAGCATATTCGTCAATCCAGTCTAAGATGTCGGCGATCGCCTCGCGACAGGTCAACGATTGAATCTGTAGCGACGCGTCCTGTGTGCAATATTCCAAGCAGCACAACCCAGTCGCCCCAGATGACCAACCCAAATCAACACCGATAAATTTCACAGGCAATAAGTTAGACAGCCAAGCCTTAAATTATTGCGGTTCCTGATTGCGGTTCCTGATTGCGTTTGCATTATTGCTCTTGCATCAGGCGCATATAGTTTTGTCGGAGTTGGATGTGGTTCTCTGCCAGACTCTCGTTCAGCTTTTGTTCAGCATCACACATCCCTTCCCAGAAGCAAGCAGACCGACGCCCTGACAGAAGCTCTTTCCACATCAAGTCCATCACGACTGCAACATCTGAATCCTTATCGACTAGGCGATCGCGCAACTGAACATAACACTCTTCTGCCTCGCTATGGGTTTTCACTTCCGCTGCTGCTGCTAGGCAGGACTGCATTTCGTCAAGGAACATATTAGACGTAGGAGGATTTATGTTGCCGACCATATCAAACACAAACTATTAATTACAGCTTACGCAATTCATTTCAGAGAGGCCGCCACGATAAACTCTAAGAAGAGCATCTATTGGGTAACGGCTCCAGAACTTTCATCAAAAAAAGTAGAAGGCGACAGCTCTAAAAACATTACGTTTTGTTAATACAATTAAAACATATCGACTCGGACCTTGCAGAATCACGAACTGACGTCATCACCCATGAGTTTTAAGCTGTTAGCTATTTCAATGGTGTGGTTGTCCCACGACTCGATCGGGAGACAACCACAAAACATTCAAAATAGGTGAGTTTTAGCTTCGTGACACTGTATCTACCACACACTCATCACAATCGTTAGGCAAAGAGCAGTTTGCGATGATGCCTTCAACAATGAAGCCAGAACGCTATACCATTCAATAGAGTCTGTCAGAACTGGGCATCGGATATTAGGCGTCGGAGATAGAGCACGAGAGGTTATGGGAAAGCAACGCATTTTGTCTGGAATTCAGACCACTGGAGAACTCCACCTGGGCAACTATCTGGGCGCACTCCGAAATTGGGTAGAGATGCAGGTGGATTACGAAAGCTTTCTATTCATGGCGGATTTGCACGCGATTACCGTCCCCCATGATCCCGCAACGTTGGCGGACAACACCTACAAAACCGCTGCGCTTTACATTGCATCTGGCCTCAGCGATGAGCAGGGGTCAACAATCTTTGTTCAATCCCACATTCCAGCCCATAGCGAGTTGGGGTGGCTGCTCACATGCGTCACACCGCTGAACTGGTTAGAAGACATGGTTCAGTTCAAGGAGAAGTCTGTCCGTCAGGGGGAGAATGTGGGCGCAGGCTTGCTCTGTTATCCTGCCCTGCAAGCGGCAGACATTTTGCTCTATGAACCCGATCAAGTTCCAGTCGGTGACGATCAAAAACAGCACCTTGAACTGACACGAGACATCGTTGTTCGGGTCAATCATCAGTTTGGAACCCCTGATCAGCCGGTGCTAAAGATGCCAAAGCCGATGATTCGTACTGAAGGCGCACGCATCATGAGCTTGACAGACGGAACCCGCAAGATGTCGAAATCTGATCCGTCTGAACTCAGCCGCATTGATATGCTTGATTCACCCGATGTGATCAAGAAAAAAATTAAGCGCTGTAAAACCGATCCGATTCGTGGCCTAGAGTTTGATAATCCTGAACGTCCGGAGTGCAATAACTTGCTGACGATTTACATGCTGCTGTCCAACCAATCGAAGGAATCGGTGGCGAATGAATGTAAAGACATGGGTTGGGGACAGTTCAAGCCATTGTTAACGGATACAACGATCGAGGCTCTGCGACCGATTCAGGAGAAATATAAGGACATCACCGATGAGCCTGGCTATGTGCAATCTGTGTTGCGCAGTGGGAAGGACAAAGCAGAGGCGATCGCCAATCAAACCCTCGACAAGGTGAAGCGAGCGATGGGCTATTCATTCAGCGTCTAGCCATTCGCCCACTGTCCAAAATCCAACATCTGACATCTAAAATGGTATAACCTCGTGCATCATGTGGAACCATATTGCAGACCATATCAGCGAAGCCACCGGGCAAGCCTTTACCGCAGACCATCGGCGTCCTGTGGGGGGCGGCAGCGTCAATCAAGCCTACGCCGTTTCTAACAATCATCAGGCGTATTTTGTGAAGCTGAACGATGCCAATCGCATGGGCATGTTTGAAGCGGAAGCCTTGAGCTTGCGGAAGATGTGGAAAACGCAAACGATCCGCGTGCCGAAAGCGATTTGCTGGGGAACGGTAGAGAGTTCGTCCTACATTGCTTTGGAATGGCTGGATTTTGCCTATGGCACCCATGATGCGTGGATTTCGATGGGACAACAGCTGGCGGATATGCACCGCGTCACAAGTCCCCAGGGATTTGGCTGGGAAGACGACAACACAATTGGATTCATCCCCCAGAAAAACCCGTGGACAGAGGATTGGCTCACCTTTTTCCGCGACCATCGCTTAGGGTACCAATTTCAGTTGGCGCGAAAGCGAGGCGGACATTTTCCTCAGCAAGACACGCTGATGCAGGCCATTCCTGAATTGTTGGCTGATCATGATCCTCAACCCTCGTTAGTGCATGGCGATTTGTGGTCTGGAAATGCCGCCGTGACGCAAGCAGACGAACCCGTCATTTTTGATCCGGCCGCATACTATGGCGATCGCGAAGTCGATCTGGCGATGAGTGAGCTATTTGGTCGATTTCCTGAAGACTTCTACCGTGCCTACAACGACGCTTATCCGCTTGACCCTGGGTATGACCGCCGCAAGGTGTTGTACAACCTGTATCACATCATCAACCACTTCAATCAGTTTGGCGGCAGCTACGAATCTCAGGCTAATTCAATGATTCGGCAGTTGCTTCGCAACTAATGGAGGGCGATCGTCCTCCTCCAATACGACATCAGGCTAGGACCTCAACTGTTGACGCAGGTCTCGCAGCGCAACGCCAGTGCCTTGCTCAGCAGCCGATTGCAACACCTAAGCAATCAGGCTCGACATGTCAACCTTCGGAAAATAATGGCTCTCAGTCCGTTGTTGATAGGTTTCTCCCTGCAAATAGTAGATGTTCAAACCACTTTTTGTGAATAGCCAAACCTCTGGGACTCCGTAAGGAGCATAGTCATCTGCGGCTGTGTAGGTTGTCACATCAATTTCAATCACCAAATCAGGAGGCGGATCAACTTGCCAATCAAGTCGGTCTTTGCCAACCGCTGCCTGCCAGTTATCGATGTAGAAACAATAGTCGGGTTCAATGCCTCCCGATTCAGGAATATCCATCGTGATGGGGGTGAACGCTTCGTAGTTGCGGGTTTCACTGTCCAGTAAGGATTCCACAATTCTTGCAAGTAAATGAGCTTCACGTCCGTGGCGAGGCAGAGGACTCATCAGTAGAATTTCACCATGACGATATTTGATTCGGGGAATCGACCCATCACCCCGACTATCGCGCAAGGTGCAGTAGTCTTGCCAAGTTCCTGGCATGCGCATCACACTGCCAGGTGGAAGATGCATTTTTTCGGGAGAAATGACCGCATACATGGATGTCACTTGTCCTTTTTGAAGGTGTGGTTCTGAGCTGGTTGACTGACAAAACTAATCGGCAACATAGCAGTACGTGTGTATTTTGAACTCGATTCGATAGGTGCACTGGTCATGCTGTTTCCGAGACGCCATGGCGGGTTCAGGATCGCGGTTATGGGTGAAGCGGACGCGA
>JBCCWF010000539.1:0-4524 GCA_039194035.1 Cyanobacteria bacterium P01_E01_bin.6
GCAGCAAAACCTATAATGATGGCCCCAAAGGAGAGTATCGAAAAGAAACGACATCGGTGTTCCTTTTTGAAGTGGTGAATGCCTTTGGACTCTGTGACATGCATGGGAATGTTTGGGAGTGGTGCCAGGATCATTGGCACGGTAATTATGATGATGTACCGAGTGATGGGAGTGCTTGGTTGAGTGATAACGAAAAAGCAAGACGCATCCTCCGCGGCGGCTCCTGGTTCTCCTATCCAGAGAGTTGCCGTTCTGCCTATCGCTTCCTCAACGACCCCGACGGCCGCGACGACGTTATCGGTTTTCGAGTTGTCTGTTCGGCCCCGAGGACTCTTCAAACTAAGACCCGTTAGCCCTTTTTTATTTTTGCCCTCTTGCTCTCTTTTGGCGCAGAGCGCCTCGAAATTTTTTTAGCCATCCACACCTTGATGATTCGGAAAATGCTGCCTTATGAAAACTGAACTATAGCGGTATGCAACCGCGTCAAATACAAAAACGGTGATGTGGGACGTGGCGCGCCCCGCATCACCGTACTTAATCAACCCGCACAGCGCTATATGTCGGGCATGACCGCGCCTATAAACGCAAACGACACAATCCAGAGTATGTCGGCTGGAGCAAGCAAGATGACCTTGATGAAGATTGGCAATTCCAGTGGCAACCCCTGATTCAACACAAAGCCTTTCCCTCCTCCGGCACGCTGCTTGAATTGGGCTGTGGTGCAGGCAATGCCCAGCATTATGGTGTTTGACGGACACTGCTTGCATGGCATGATTGGGGGCAATCGGACTCAGTTTCTACAAGTCGCCCACCAAGTCCTAAAACCGACGGGAATTCTAGCCATCAATTCAATGGGCAATGACGTGCCCGATAGCGATCGCCATCCATTATGATGATGAAGAACTATTGCAAAATAGATAAAGAAATTCATACGCGCAGTGATGTCTTCACATCGAGAATCTATGTCATCAGAGTTGATTGCCGCTCAGCAGCCTAGTGTTTTATCCAATGGGGCAACCCCCGGAGCAGTATCCAATCATGGATCATCTCCTAACGACGTATCCAAGAATGGGACGCCACCACTTCAGGACAACGCCACCGCACCCACTCACCCATGGGGTAGCTTTGAGCAACGCCACATTGGGCCAACAGCCGAAGACGTGGATCAGATGCTGGCTGTGCTCGGACTCCAGAGCCTCGATGACTTAATTGACCAGACCGTTCCAGAGAGCATTCGCCTGTCGCGACCCCTGAAACTCGATGAAGGAAAAGATGAGTTTTCGCTGCTGCAAGACTTGCGGGCGATCGCCTCTCAAAACAAACTCTTCCGCTCCTATCTCGGCATGGGCTACTCCAACTGCATCACGCCATCAGTGATTCAGCGCAACATCCTCGAAAATCCGGGGTGGTACACCCAATACACCCCCTATCAACCCGAAATTGCCCAAGGTCGCCTCGAAGCACTGCTCAATTTTCAGACAATGGTGACTGACCTAACAGGGCTAGAAATCGCCAATTCCTCTTTGCTGGATGAAGGGACAGCCGCTGCCGAAGCCATGACCCTCAGCTATGGCCAGACGAAAAGCAAGTCCAACACCTTCTTCGTTTCCGAACACTGTCATCCCCAAACCATTGCCGTTGTCAAAACGCGCGCGCTGCCGCTTGATATTGAAGTGATTGTCGGTGACCACCGCCGCTTTGATTTCAGTACGCCCATCTTCGGTGCGCTGCTCCAATATCCCGCCACAGATGGAGCCATTTACGACTACCAGACCTTCATTCAGCACGCCCATGATCAGAAAGCTCTGGTCACGGTTGCGGCTGATCTATTCGCCTTGACGCTGTTGACCCCACCGGGCGAATTTGGCGCAGACATTGCAGTGGGCAACACCCAACGCTTTGGTGTGCCTTTCGGCTTTGGTGGCCCCCATGCGGCCTACTTCGCCACCAAGATGGCCTATCGCCGCCAGCTTCCGGGTCGATTGGTGGGGGTCTCTCAAGATTCTTCTGGCAAATCTGCCCTGCGACTTGCGCTCCAGACTCGCGAACAGCACATCCGTCGAGACAAAGCCACCAGCAACATTTGCACTGCTCAAGTGCTCCTTGCCATCATGGCCAGCATGTATGCGGTCTACCACGGCCCCAACGGACTAAAGGCCATCGCCCAACGCATCCACACCCTCACCGCCACCCTAGCGAGCGGATTGCAAACACTCGGATTCTCCATTGGCTCAGACCCCTTCTTTGATACGCTGCGCGTGACTGTGGAAGACGCTGGGGCGGAGACAATCGTGGAACGGGCGATCGCCCACCAGATCAACCTTCGCACTCTCGATGCGAACACCATCGGCATCTCCCTCGACGAAACCACCACCGAACAAGACCTGCTCGATCTCCTCCAACTCTTTGCCGGAGACACTCCCCTCCCCTTCACCCTCCAAGATCTCTGTCCTACTCCGCCACTCCTCCACCCGTCATCGCTTCATTCCCATCACCTCCGCACCACGCCCTACCTCACCCATCCCAGCTTCAACCGCTATCACTCTGAAACAGAAATGCTGCGGTACATGTATCGACTCCAGGGCAAAGATCTGTCCCTTGCGACGGCGATGATTCCGCTGGGATCCTGCACGATGAAGCTGAATGCCACGACTGAAATGCTTCCGGTCACCTGGCCAGAGTTCGCTCAGATTCATCCCTTTGCGCCTGCTGACCAGATCCAGGGCTATCGCATTCTGTTTCAGCAGCTCGAAACGATGTTGGAAGAAATCACTGGGTTTGACGGCATCTCCCTCCAACCCAATGCAGGCTCCCAGGGTGAATACACCGGACTGCTGGTGATTCGGCAATATCATCAAGCCAGAGGCGAGGGCGATCGCCACATTTGCCTCATTCCAGAATCGGCCCACGGCACCAATCCTGCGAGTGCGGTGATGGCGGGTATGAAGGTGGTGGTTGTGAAGTGCGACATCGAAGGCAACATTGACGTTGCTGATTTGAAAGCCAAAGCCGAGAAGCACACCGAGAAGTTGGCGGCACTGATGATCACCTATCCGTCTACTCACGGGGTTTTTGAGGAAGGTATCCAGGACATCTGTAACCTGATTCATGTGCATGGTGGACAAGTCTACATGGATGGAGCCAACATGAATGCCCAGGTGGGGCTTTGCCGTCCAGGCGATGTTGGAGCCGATGTCTGTCATCTCAACTTACACAAAACCTTTTGCATTCCCCACGGTGGCGGTGGTCCCGGCGTGGGTCCCATTGGGGTGAAACAGCACCTTGTCCCATTCCTACCAGGCCATCCGCTGGCTGATCTCGGGAGTGACGATAGCATTGGCCCTGTGTCGGCAGCGCCGTGGGGCAGCAGCAGCATCCTGCCCATTTCCTGGATGTACATTGCGCTGATGGGCTCTGCGGGACTGACCCATGCCACGAAGATTGCGATTCTCAGCGCCAACTACATTGCAAAACGCCTGGAAAATCATTACACCACCCTCTACAAAGGCAGCAACGGCTGGATTGCCCACGAGTGCATTGTGGATACGCGTCCCTTCAAGAAGTCTGCTGGGGTCGACGTGACTGATATTGCGAAACGACTCATTGATTATGGCTTCCATCCGCCCACCATGTCTTGGCCTGTGATTGGCACAATGATGGTGGAGCCAACGGAAAGTGAATCGAAGGCAGAATTGGATCGATTCTGTGATGCCATGATTGCCATTCGTGAGGAAATTCAGGCCATTGAATCGGGCACGGTGGATACAGCAAACAACCTGCTGAAGCATGCGCCCCATACCGCAGAAGCTCTTATTTCTGGGGATTGGGAGCGTCCCTATAGTCGAGAAGACGCCGCCTACCCATCCGACTGGACCCGTGAGCATAAGTTTTGGCCGGCGGTGGGGCGTTTGGATGATGCCTTTGGCGATCGCAATCTCGTCTGTGCCTGTCTCCCCATCGAAGACTACGCATAGTCATCATTGACGGAATGGTTTGGGTTGGGTAGCGGCATGGCCGCCACCATTAGTGTGTCCTTAAGCTTCAAAGCCCCAATTCATCGGGGTTCCAGGCAATCCAAAGCCACTGTCCTTGGGGGCACTCACCCCCAAGCCCCCGCGAGGGAACGACCCGCTTCCCCCAAACACCCTCCGATAGGGATATCGGGATATCGCGCAGAACCTGACGGGCGATCGCCTCTTGCTTCAATGCGGCAGATAGTTCTCCTGGAATGAGTAGTTTTCCACCCGAATCATCTCGGTAGACATTAATGAGTTGCCCATCAGCCTCTAAACGCAGCTTACTCCCTTCCCGGTATAAGCTCAGGCAACGTCAACAGGCTGAGCAGCAATTGGAAGACGCACGTCAGATAGCTGAAAAGCTCAAGGCCAAATTACGAGAACTAGGTGTTGATCCAGAAGACATCACCGGATAAGGGGCAATGATACGCTAGCGATCGCATTTGTAAGTGTTTCGGCAAATACTTCGGCATAATATAAAACCAGGTTTCTAAATCCTGAGCCGCCC
>JBCCWF010000540.1:0-4520 GCA_039194035.1 Cyanobacteria bacterium P01_E01_bin.6
CGACAAACTCAATCGTTAGTGATGCCTGAGCGGATTATGAGAAAACAGCGTTTGGTGTCTCCTGAATCAGAGCACCTTGAATATGCACCCAGCCGTATGACTACATCGCGAAATCATTTGTTCTTCACGATATAGCCATAGCTTATGGCAGAAATGATAAAGCTTTTTTAAAATATCCTGTGCTGTTTTGATTAACCAAAACTTGAAGGGAACTTCGATACCCTAGTAGGGTTCTCGTTGTTGTGTTTGACGAGGAGGCCGGAGGAGCCGCCCCCGTAGCGGGTTCAAAATCTGATTTAGTAGTCGCAGTTGTTCTGATGTTCCCATACAAATAAGAACATCTTTTTCTCTCAGCTGAGCATCTGCCGTGGGACCAGCAATGAGGTCACCGTTTGCGCGACGAATCGCGACAACAAGGGCTCCCGATCGTGCCCTCAAGCTGGCATCTCGGAGTGATTGCCCAACAAATGCGCAAGATTGTGAATCTACCAAATATTCTTCCATGTAGAAAGACCGTCCGGCTCCGGTGACAATGCCATCAACAAAGTCCATGACTTGGGGACGGAGTGCTGCCGCAGCCATACGCTTTCCTCCCGTGATATAGGGCGATACCACTGCATCTGCCCCACCGCGTTCTAGTTTTTGAACAGCTTCTTCAGAATTCGCACGGGCGATCGCCCGAATGCCGGGTTGGAGTGCGCGGGCAGAAAGCATAATGTAGAGGTTTTCTGCATCGGAAGGTAGAGCTGCAATAATGCATAACGCTCTCTTGATGCCAGCCCGAATCAGCACATCGTCATGAGTCGCGTCTCCTAAAATTCCGATGAACCCATCATCTTGTGACAGGTCAATTAGCTCGGAGCGCTGATCAATAATGACAAAATCAATGCCTTCGGCTGCAAACTCAGTCGCAATTTGCTGCCCCATGCGACCATATCCGCAAATGATGTAGTGATCCGTAAATGTATCAATCAATCGTCGCTGCTGCCGAATCCGGAGCCCCTCCTGAAAGTAACCTTGCAAAAAGGCTTCTGTAAAGCGATTTGCAATATAACCAATGCTCAACACACCCATCAAAATTAGACTGATGGTGAAGATTCGCCCAGTAGGCCCCATTGGCTCAATTTCCGTGAAGCCGACGGTTGCCAGAGTAATGACCGTCATATACGCGGAATCGACCCAACTCCATCCTTCGATGAAACGATAGCCAATTGTACCGATGATAGTAATTCCTACCACAATCAGCAGGCCAATCAGCAGTTCTTTGCGTAGACGGCGATATCGTTGCTCAATGGTTGAATACACGGGTTCTTGGCTACACAGATTAAAACTTTGGCGAATGTGAAGCAGAGGACTCTAGGTTTGACGACTGACCCACTCGACATATTGTTTGAGATCGGATGCCATGCGCCGCATTCCATTATGCTCATCTTGGCGAATGAACGGTAGAAATAGAGGGGACAACACCCCAGAAATCCGTTCGTGATGACGATATTGGGTTCGATTGAGGCCAATATCTTGTAACTCAAATCGGTGTTCACTCATGTAGCCTGGGGCTGTTGAGACCCACTGCAAATAGAGGCAAGGCTGCATGTTTACGATTTTGGCTCTAAATTCTGTCTCTTTTTCTCGGCTGATGCGCTTTAGCGAAAGCATGAGCGATCGCCCTTGCTGGAAGCGTTTCCGAGGATCGCGGTCAAAGAGAAACGTATTCCACTCAGCCCAGTCTTCTTTTCTGACAAGCGCCATCCATACCTGATCACGGGGCGCATTGATTTCGATATCCGTGTAAATCGTTGGCATACAGTACTGGGATTTCTGGTGGTGGAACAGGTTTTCTAGCTGTCGTGGCATGGAGGCTAGTGCATGAGTGGGTGCGTGCTGCCTCATCCACTAGCCCTTTAGTAGAGCATCAAGCTTGCTATAGGGGGTTGGGCTCTTGCTATAGGGGGTTGGGCTGTTGTTGCGCAAGCTTTGCTCGCCATAACAACAGTCCAAAGTAGTCTGTCAAGACTACTAAAATATCTCCTCTTAAAGTAGTATCCCGTGTGGCAGGGCACAACCTTGAGGCTCAGCCTCTTCTACGCTAGGCTGAAATGCAGTCAATTCTTTAATTCTGTAGACCCTCAGTGTAGTAACCATGGTCAGCCTGACACCTAATTCTAGCTTTAGCCTCACGATTCGTTTCCAAATTCCAAACCGAGCAGGCATGTTGGCCGATATTACCCAAGCGATCGCCAAAGCTGGGGGGAACATTGGTCAGATTGATCTGATTGATCAAGCCAGAAAAATAGTCGTGCGAGATGTTGCGATTGATGCCGCCAGTGAAGAGCACGCTGAAGAAATCATTGAGGCGGTGAGTGCCCTAGATCAGATCACCGTTCTGAGTGTGTATGACCGCACCTTTCATCTGCATCGTGGGGGCAAGATTTCTGTCACCAGTCGATTGCCGCTCAAAAATCAGAGTGATTTGGCAATGGCATATACCCCTGGCGTTGGCCGTATTTGTCGGGCGATCGCCGAGCATCCTGAACATGTGTATGATCTCACCATCAAAAGCAATACGGTTGCTATTGTGACGGATGGCAGCGCTGTTTTGGGGTTGGGCAACCTGGGGCCAGAGGCCGCACTGCCGGTGATGGAAGGCAAGGCCATGCTCTTTAAGGAATTTGCTGGCCTTGATGCGTTTCCCATTTGTCTGGCAACACAGGACGTGGATGAGATTGTGGCGACGGTCAAACATTTGTCTCCCGTATTTGGCGGGATAAATCTGGAAGACATCAGCGCACCCCGCTGTTTTGAAATTGAAGCCAGACTCCAGAAAGAGCTAGATATTCCGATTTTTCATGATGATCAGCATGGCACCGCGATTGTGACGTTAGCGGCGCTGATGAATGCCCTCCGCCTGGTGAAAAAATCATTTGAGAGTGTAAAAATTGTGCTGAATGGAGCAGGGGCTGCGGGTGTGGCGATCGCCCGTCTCTTGCAAAAAGCCGGAGCCACCCAGATTATGATGTGTGACTCAAAAGGCATCATTAGCCATAGTCGTCAGGATATCAACGCTCAAAAGCGAGAATTTGCCACTGACCAAAGTGGTTCCCTTGCTGATGCGATGGCCGGAGCTGATATTTTCCTTGGCGTGAGTGCTCCTGGCGTTGTTAGCCTGGAGATGGTGCGATCGATGGCCGCCGATCCCATTGTCTTCGCGATGGCGAACCCCATCCCCGAAATTCAGCCCGAACTCATTGCCCAAGATGTGGCCGTGATGGCAACGGGGCGCAGTGATTATGCTAATCAAATCAATAATGTTTTGGCCTTCCCAGGCGTGTTTCGTGGGGCGCTCGACTGTCGGGCAAAAGCAATGACCACCTCTATGTATCTCGAAGCTGCAGAGGCGATCGCCTCCCTTGTTCGCGCTTCAGAACTCGATAAGGAGCACATTATTCCGTCCGTGTTTGATGAGCGGGTGGCATCGGCAGTTGCATCAGCTGTGCAACACGCTGCACGACATGATGGAGTGGCAACGGATTAGACAGGTTAGACCTCTAGGGTTCAATTGAACCCTAGGTCAATTGGGTGTCTATTGCTTATGCATGGACACCGAAGAGGGTGTCACAGTTTTTTGACTGCATGGTCTTGGTTCGCCCTATGCTAATCAAAATTGATGACCTGGCCCATTGGTGCTGCAAGTATCGATCAGACGGTATTGATATCGAACAGTATTAGTCGGTCGTGCGATCGCTCACTTATCCTTGTTCCTATGAACGCGATATTCCAAAACATGTCTCACCGAAAACTGGTTGCGTTGGCGACTGGGCTTTCTCTCAGCAGTTTTCTCACGGGCTGTACAACTCTATTGACCAACGACTACGAAGCAACTGCCGTCACAACCTATACTTGGCATGTGGAATATGTCACGGATCAGAACAAAGTGAATGGATCCCGGATCGAAAAATTTGAGTCGACATCGCTCGTCAACTACAACGGCCTGATGCCCGAAGAGGCTGTAACTGGGCCTGATGATCGAGGGCTGTGGTGGCCTGCCCTACCTCCGCGCCCAACGGTTGATGACTTAGAAGCACGACAAGCGACGTCTGATGAAACCATCGGAAGTCCAGAAATTAACAAGCGCGTAGACTATACCCTCAGCTATCAGGCAGACGGTTCATCCGTGACGTTGCCAGCAGAGTATTCAGTCTATCGAGCGGCAGTTCGTGCCCATCGAGACGATCGCCCCCTAGAGCTAACTCTTGGTATTAATGATGCCTCTGTTGAGAAAGCCGAAGTGCGCTGAACATGAAGTAGATAAGTACCTGGACGTCATTAAAGCCAAAACTCCAAATCCTGTGCCGCCTGCGCAGCGGGCGGCACAGGATTTGAAAGGTTACGTTTACGTATGGCTAGCTACTTAGATATAACTAAACTCACTTTAAAAACCTGGGGAGCGTCCGGAGGGACGCTCCCCAGGTTTTTGAGTTTTTAGGTTACTGCTCAGGCTTAAGAAAATCCCTATTTTTATC
>JBCCWF010000541.1:0-4511 GCA_039194035.1 Cyanobacteria bacterium P01_E01_bin.6
CAACAAATGGAAGCATGGTTGTCCGGCTATATGACTCTGCTGTGAGAATCATCCCGCATTTCAATCGTCTGTGACTATCCCGTTTACCCGATTCCCCGAACTTTGCCAAGTCGTGAAATATATTCGCCTCAAACCCTCATTCCTTCGTCGTCGATTTGAGAAGCTTGCCAAGTCATGTGTATAAATAGATGGCCATCATTAAACGTATCCTTACAAATCCTGTGCCGCCCGCTGCGCGGGCGGCACAGGATTTGGGGTTTTGGTTTTAATTATGTCCAGGTACTTACATGGCCTTAGTAGGTTGCTAGTGCTGGCCCTGTCATGCGAGTGGGTTGTCGAGAAACGGCATAGGCATCATGAGACGAATAGAGCCATCGATGGAGATCCAGGAGTGACGTCAGATGTGATCGAAGAGCCATCACATGGGTCAAGGATGTCTGTTCTTTTCGCCAACGGGCAAGGAGAGAAGCGTCGGAAATTCCAACGTTGGGAACAGCCTCAAATGTCAGATGATAGGCGTGAGGCATGGCAGGGAAATCAAAAATCCATTTAAAAATGACTTCTACGCGAGGTAGATGGAATGCTGACGTAATGATGTGTAGGTGCCGCAATCCCAATGGGTCTGTGTGCTGAATACGGGCAAAATAAGCGTTCCCTATCGTGTCGAAGGAAACGGTCTCTGGCAAGATCTGGGTTGGCGAAATGCCTTGACTGACCAAATAATGAGCTGCCGCCACGGATTCCATCATGGGAAACCCGTTTGTATCACGTGGAGGCGGTTTATGGGTTGTGCCTGCGCTAAGCGGAATAAAGTAACTCGGTTGAGGCCGGAGGGCGATCGCCCGATCGAGACGAGCCTGCACCCAGGGAACCACGTCCCCGGACTCAGTAAGCCCACCTCCTGGAATTAGCACTGCGTCTAACATAGCCATCCTGTCACCTTTCCAAGCGTTGCATCAGACGCGGACAATTCTGTGCTGTTGTGCAATAGTTGCGATACACCGAACTCCTTGAAGGGTGAAAAAATATTGCGCGGCTCACCCTTCAAGAAGGTCAGCTCAACCCTGTGCGTTGAACGAAGGCCATCCAAAACTAACCCATGTTATGCATACGTTCCGATAATCTTTGCCAATCCTGGCACCGAGGCTTCAACGTCAGTTTTGACTGATTTACGGAGCTTGTTATAAGCAGAGCGAACAATTTTGTTGTTTGATTTCTCAATTTTGATATCCGTAACGCTGAGAATCATATCTGCGGTACGAGAACGCTGCTGCGTCAAGTGATCAATGGGATCTCCCTCCTGAACCCCCTCTGTCCACATGGGATCGAGCGCCGCAAATGCTTCAGGCAAAAGACGCTCAATAGCTCCAGAAATATATCCCTGTCCAACGCCTTTGACCATGCCATAGGTTGCTTTGAGTGCCAATCCACCCATGCCGGATTTCGCAGCAACCTGTTCGTCCATTAAGCGAGCACAGTCTTGTGCAATATTGGCCCGGATGTCTTTATCTTGGATTGTTTCGCGAAGTCCCATAGATACTCTGTATAAAATAAAAATATAAGTAAACCCATTCCAATCCTGATACAGAGAAGAGGTCGAGTGTTATCTGTGCATCCAGGCACAGTGGCAACCTCATCTTTCGATCAAGACAGTCTGTTCCTATTCATTGTTGCCAATTCCCTATCAAAACGATCATGGTTTTCGGATCGATTCGATGACCCTTAACAAACTCATGAATTTTTGACGTGAGAGGTTGCCTCTATTCGTAAGTCGCTCGACGTTAGTCAACTGACAACCCAAAAATTTAGGGAGCGCCCCTGAAGAGCGCTCCCTAAATTTTCAACGTGAGTTTATTGATGCATATCTATTGCATATCTATATTGATAACCATATTCAATATGAGATATAGCAGTCCGCACGTAGGTTAGGACATGTATTTTTGTGAAAAGCCGCGCTCTGCGAGGCTTTTCACAAAAATATTGGTTCAACTTAAGCGCGGAGCGCTATACGTGCCTGGACGTCATGAAAACCAAAACTCAAAATGCTATGCCGCCTGTGCAGCGGGCGGCATAGCATTTAGAAGGTTACGTTTACTTATGTCCCACGTTAGCTAGAAATCGTACCCGTGAGTGGAGAGCTTGCACTCGCAGACTGTCGAATGGGAATACGGCCTGCAAGACACGCCAACCGACCCGCCTCAGCAGCTAATTTCATAGCCCGGCCCATCTGACCTGGATGAGACGCTTGGGCGATCGCCGTATTGATGAGCAACGCATCAGCACCCATTTCCATGGCCTGAGCTGCTTCACTTGGGGTTCCAATACCTGCATCTACGACAACGGGAACCGTCGCATTTTCAATGATGATTTGAATGTTTGCAGCATTGCGAATGCCCTGCCCTGACCCGATCGGAGAACCCAAGGGCATAACTGTCGCACAGCCAGCCTCTTCAAGGCGCTTTGCCAGCAATGGGTCGGCATTGATATACGGCAACACCGCGAATCCTTCTTTCACAAGCTGTTCAGCAGCTTCCAGTGTGCCAATCGGATCAGGCAGTAAATAGGTTGTATCTGGAATGACTTCCAATTTGACAAAGTTATTGTCTTCTTGACCCAACAATTTAGCCATCTCACGCCCCAATCGAGCGACACGAATGGCCTCTTCCGCTGTCTTACAGCCTGCCGTATTGGGCAACATCCACAGCTTTGTCCAATCCAGTGCTTCGGCCAGCCCCTCATGTCCCGGAGCCTGGGTCTGCACTCGGCGCACTGCAACGGTTACAATCTGGCACCCACTAGCGGCGATCGCTTGGCGCATCTGATCAAAGTCACGATATTTTCCCGTACCTGTCATCAAACGCGAGCGAAACGTTCGCCCTGCAATCGTTAACGGAGCCTCCTGTTCTTCGTATCGGAGAGAAGAATCCGGTGTAGAAGAGCTGGAATTAAATTCAGTTCCTTGTTGAGGTGCGAGAGCAGAGGATGAAGAATGAAGTGTCGGCATAGGATAAGACAACGATAACAGTGGGTCAGTAAGAGTAGGCGATGATGACGCGTCAGATATAGCCTCTCGATGGAACGCGGATGGCGCTTCATCGCCATTAGCCTCAATAGAAGTCGGTAATACAGGAGAGTGTGCTGACACCCAGGATTCACAACCAAATCGTTGCCAACTAAAGGCCGCAAGCAAATCAGTTGAGGTTTGATTCAAAACCCAGTCCGCAATTAACAACGCGGTTGCTGGAGCTAATAGAATACCGTTGCGGTGGTGCCCTGCAGCAATCGTGAGATTGTCACAATGGGTCGGCCCTAAAATCGGCTGTTCATCTGGAGTAGCCGGACGATAGCCCCACCACTGCTCCACCATCGGATAGTGGCTCAAGCGAGGATACAACCGAAGAGCCGCACTCAAAAGCGATTGTAATCCGGATAGAGTGTTGTGTGGTGTAAACCCAACCGATTCAACCGTGGCTCCAATCAGAATTCGCCCATCATGACGAGGAACAAGATAGCAATCGTCGCCAAATAGGACTCGCTTCAATTCAGAAAATTGCCCAGACAGAGAGCCACCTTGAGGAAAAGGACTCTGCACCGCTATCATTTGCCCCTTGAGGGGAGTCACAGGAACAGGTAATAGATCAGAAGACCAAGCCCCGGCTGCGACAATATAGTGTTCGGCATTGCGCAGGCCATCAGATGTCCAGACACCTGTCACCCGACCCTGATAGTGCTGAATTGCGTCAACGGCGATCGCCTCTTTCAACGTCACGCCAGCATTTTGAGCCGCAGTCCAAAGGGCGATGAACAGCGCACGATTATCAACTTGCCCATCATCGGGATACCACCACCCGCCAACAACTTCTTGTCCCAACCCTGGCTGAGCTTGATGGATCGCATCGTGATTAAGCCACTGGGCAGATGCCGTTGAGAGGGGTAATGCATCGGAAGAATGGCTAGAGCTATCGTTCAATAACGCGTGCTCTGATAACGCGGGATCAGGCGAATAAACTGGAGCAAGAATGCCAGATGGCCAATATCCTGTTTTGCATCCGCTCAGATGTTCAATTCGTTGAATCCACTCTGGATACAACCATAAGCTCTTAAGGCCCAACTCACGTAAAGAACCAGCTGGTAATTGCTCTGCATGGGGAGCCAACATCCCTGCCGCTGCTTGTGTTGCCGCACGTTTGCGATCGCGCGTCAGCACCGTAACCTTAGCACCTCGTTGCTGTAATTCTAGGGCGATCGACACCCCCACAATACCGCCACCGATTATTAATATGTCAGATCCTTGGGACATCACTCGAATGGCTTTGGCTGCTCAACATCAACGGAAAGAAGAGCAAAAATCTTAAATAAACACCACAGTTATGCGATATCACTTATAGAATTTGCGCGATCGAACTCATCTTCCATTGTTCTACAAGAACTCAGACTTTGTGAGGGAATCGACATCAAATAAAACTAAGCCGACCTCACACGCTCTATTTTTTTCAGCACATGACTTGGCA
>JBCCWF010000542.1:0-4503 GCA_039194035.1 Cyanobacteria bacterium P01_E01_bin.6
GTCAAACAGATTGGCCGACGGCTGCAAATTTCTGGTGCCCGCTGGAATACTGCCTCCGTCAATGCCATGTTGAGTCTGCGCTGTACCTACCTCAATGGTCAGCTTGCCAGTTGACTATTTCGTCGAAAGTGGGATGCTCCCACCTGAAAGTCTGCACTACGTACCCTGTTCTTCCGTGAATAAAAAAATGCTTCAGGAAGAAGGCTACATACGACTTTCCTCCTGAAGCATTTTTTTATTCACGCTCAATTATCTGAATGTCACGATGCAATTGCCACAACATTGAGTAAATCGATGTGGCCTTCGTACAGGAACCACTCCTCATCTTTCTCGTCTTCTTCAAGCCATACTTTATAGTGAGATCCGATTTTACAACGTAACTCTCCTGCGATAAGAGACCCTGACTTAATAGGTTGCTTTTCTTTATCGGTGAGATCAGCTTGTTGTTTTACCGATGCCTTCAAAAAGGTGTCATGGGTAACCTTGACGATAATTCGTGTTGCTTCGCTTGCATTCGATTCTGGGACAGGAGCGGCTGAGGAAGAAGGCTGTCCTAGTTGACCTATAAACAGCTCACGTTCACGCTTGCGGCGACGAACCAACCCTTCGAGCACGTGACCACCAGCTTTACGCCATAGCATAAAGCCATCAGCAGCACCTTGATAGTCTCCTGCCTCTAGAGTGCGACGAATCGTATTGCCTTGCTTAATTGGAGCGATTCCGCAGTTGTAGCAAAGCGATACCAATGCACTGAACTGATTATCATTGAGTTCAATACCACCAAGTGTTTTTTGTATATTGCGCTCGAATGATACGACATCGTCTCGCAGGAGTGCTTCAGCTTTGTCTTTTGTGATGACCATCCCAGGCTTAACACCGCGTGTTGTTCCATAGCCAATAGTCCAGACTTGTGCAGGACATAGGTAAGACTCTAGACGCAGACCTTCAAATTCTTTGATGACCTCAAGTCCCGCTTGGTTAATTCGTCGGCTAGCTGCTACAACCATATGACTATCACCTCTAAATTCTGTATAAAAATACACTCATGACTTAAGGTAGCGAGTAAATGAGCATTCCAAAACGATGGATTTACTTAAGCTTTTCATAAGCTTGAAAAGCATTTGGCAGCATTTTTACAAAATTAAGGAGATAAGTGTAAATACTTTTAGTCCGGTATTATTTTCGTTGTTTTACGGAGTGTTTTCTGGATGACGGTGTTTTAGAAAGGGTTCTATCTCATAAATGCTCAGGTTGTGAGTTTGCGTTAGCTACTGGTCACAAAGTAGGTTCCGATGAAAACTGCTCAGATTTCGTAGATTCACAGAGCCATTCACAATTCATTGCATCTAATGATGTGAGTTCAGGCACTTTGGGTTTGTGAGTTGCTAAAATTCGCGACGAGAAAAAATGATAGTACTGATTGTCAATAACAAAGCAGCATAGATAATGGCGTAAATGGCGTGACTAAAAAGTTCTAGTGGAGGCGGGAGAAGTTCAGAGCCATAGACAGCTTCGTTTCTTAACGTCAATCGGGATAAATCCGGTAACACTAAGTATGCGACCTCTGTTATTCTCTCGATAGTTGTGTTCTCTGCGATTTTCCCAAATTCCACAAGGTCTCTGCTGAAATGCCCCATCAGATAAATAGCAAAGCTCAATACTGTTGCAAGAATTGAGCTTGTAAATACTCCAAAGAGAATGGCGACTGCTGTGATTAATGACAGTTCAAGAAACTGATAAATGATTGCTAGGAGAATGCTTCCGAAAGGATAAGAGACATTGTTAGCCGCGAGCACTGCGAAATAAATCATAGTCATCGCAGTCATTAAAACGGCTAAAACTGCTGATAGACCTAAATGTTTTCCAACAATAAACTCTGAAAGATTGACAGGCTTGGCGATTAATACAAAAACAGTTCGCTTTTCGATCTCTTTATTGATCAATCCAGTGCCGATAAAAACGGCCGTGACGAGACCAGCAAGCCCAATTGCCGCAAGCCCAACATCCAACAGGATTTTATCTTGTGTATTTGCTGCAACATAGGGGAGTAATGACGCAATGGCGAAGAGGGCGATCGCAAAGAAACCAATAAGATACAAAATGCGATCTCGAATTACCTCTCTAAATACATTGGTTGCAACGGTCCATACTCGCTGGATACTCATGCCCTTCGGTTATCTCCACATCACACTGAACAAACAATCTTGATATTCTACGAACCTAAACTTAGGTTAATCCACTTTCTATTCACTCAGTTGAGATGAGAATCAATGCAGAACGCCAAAACTTTTTGTTGTTTAATGGTTTGAATATTCCACTTTTCAGTTAATTTATTGTCATCTGGACAAATCATGCACGATTTCTTAATGGTTAGCGTGTTGGCATTCCTATAGACGATTCACATTACGTGATGGCGGACACAGATGCTACCGCTATAATTAAGCAACTTATTTGGGTATACGTTTGAGTTGTGAGGATTTTCTCTATGGACTATCGTGCGATCGCCCAATCTATTCTTCAAAATTTACCTGAACCAGACCAGACTCCAATTCAGCGATCAGCTCAAAGCGATGATGAGAGAATTGCTGCGATCACTTGGACACGCCTGAAACTTATTCACGCAGAGAAGTCAGCAGGTGGAATACGGTTTATGGCATTTATATAAGTGACAAACAGTGTAAGTAGCAGAAGGTATCAGACATCGAGGCTTTAGGTATTCTCTAACCATTAAGCAGCTTGATGGTTGACTTAATTCTTCAACGAAATTGTTATAAGCGACGAGAGCGGTATATCGGTATAAGAGTTATTTGCCGATTGGTGGCGATTACAAGAACCATATAAATAGAACGTGACAAAAAGCATAAACGGAAATAATTCAGTTGAGTAAAAAGCGTCTAGACGTATTACTGGTTGAAAGAAATCTGTGTGACTCCCGCCAACAAGCACAACGCTTGATTCGTGCAGGAGAAGTTATGGTTGCACAGCAAGTGATTGATAAACCTGGAACTGAAGTCAAAATAGATTGTTTAATTAAAGTAAAAGAGCGATCGCCTTATGTTTCCCGTGGAGGAGAGAAACTGGCCAAGGCAATCCATGAATTTTCTATTCAAGTCGAGGGGCGCATTTGTCTAGATGGAGGTATCTCCACAGGAGGTTTCACAGATTGTCTACTGAAAAACGGTGCCAAAAAAATATACGGCATTGACGTTGGATACGGACAAGTTGCCTGGAGTCTTCGCCAAGACCCCAGAGTTATCCTCAAAGAGCGAACGAATTTGCGGTATCTCGCACCACATGATCTCTACCCATCTGCATTGCCAGATGCAACTCTAGGCGTCATCGATGTTTCCTTTATTTCGCTGGTAAAAGTATTGCCTGCGATGTGGACTCTATTAGCCCCTCCTCGTGAGCTAATTGCACTTGTAAAGCCTCAATTTGAAGTCGGTAAAGAGAAGGTGGGCAAAAAAGGGGTCGTACGCGATGTTGATGATCATGCTTGGGCAATTAATCGAGTCATTCACGCATCAAGAGAAATTGGTTGGGCAATCTCTGGCTTAGCGTGGTCTCCACTTGTAGGCCCTGCAGGAAATATCGAATATCTATTATGGCTACATACAGAGGGTACTGCCATGGAAATAAACCCCAGTATCGTGCTTACTGTGGCAAGTGATGCAAAGCAGATATTATTGTGAGTCTCACTTAGATCTCAAAATTAAGATGCATGCATTCAATCAATTGAAAAAATCCAATGCCCAATCCCTCCTAAAACTAAAAAACCCCTCTTATATATCTCCTATATAAAGGGTGGCGTGCTTTGAAAGTCTTACTGATAGGTTATTTAGGAATTTCGGGAGAAAAGAGTTGACAGGAGAAGGGGGAGGTAGTTATAGTTATAAAGCGCTGAAGGGGGAAGACACGAAACTGTGGACGCTCTGAGGCGCCGAACCTAGAAAAAATAATAGTTTGAAAGCTAGAGTACCATCTAGAGCTTGAAAAATCAAATCGAATTAGTAGGATTTGTCTTAACGGGCAGATTCTACTAGGTAAAAAGTCGATTCTGGAACGAATATGTTCTGGGGTCAAAGCTCAACAACATGGAGAGTTTGATCCTGGCTCAGGATGAACGCTGGCGGCGTGCTTAACACATGCAAGTTGAACGAACCTTTGGGTGAGTGGCGGACGGGTGAGTAACGCGTGAGGATCTGCCTTCAGGAGGGGGACAACAGTTGGAAACGACTGCTAATACCCCATATGCCTACGGGTGAAACGGTGAATTCCGCCTGAAGATGAACTCGCGTCAGATTAGCTAGTTGGTAGGGTAACGGCCTACCAAGGCGACGATCTGTAGCTGGTCTGAGAGGATGATCAGCCACACTGGGACTGAGACACGGCCCAGACTCCTACGGGAGGCAGCAGTGGGGAATTTTCCGCAATGGGCGAAAGCCTGACGGAGCAACGCCGCGTGCGGGATGAAGGCCTGTGGGTCGTAAACCGCTTTTCTCA
>JBCCWF010000543.1:0-4482 GCA_039194035.1 Cyanobacteria bacterium P01_E01_bin.6
GTTATCATCGCCGTTCGCTAGCAGAAACGATGATGTTCCGGTTCAAGACAATTTTTGGTCGCAGTTGTGCGTCTCGAAAATTCGATAATCAGGCGGCAGAATTGTTTCTCATGTGTGCAGCGCTCAATCGCATGACGCACTTGGGAATGCCGGATAGCTATGCCTCAAATTTCTGAAAATCTCCCAACAAGGGAGATATGGGGGCCAGATTTTATTTATGCAACAAAGCCAAGAGAAGAGACAAAGATCCTTTTCTGAGTCAGGGTGGGCAACCTAAAAAGGGGTAGCGTTAAGTAGCTGAATGTCATTAAAAACAAAACTCCAAAACCTGTGCCGCGCGCACAGTAGGCGGCATAGTCTTTGAAAAGATACGTTTAACTATGGCTATGACTTACTGATGTAAAAGCAACATTCATTAATGTGTCACGCAAGAGAGATCGCGCAAATTGCATTGCAATTCGCTGTGGCGTTTTGAAAGACGCAGTAAACTAGAGTGAGCTTAGTTGAAAGCAATGGATTACGGGCATGGCTTTGAAGATTGATAGGGGCTTGTTTACGTCTAGTTTTGTAGATCACCACGCAGTACTTGGCATTGCAGTTGATGCCGACCCAAAAGCCATTCGCAAACGTTACCTCAAAATTGCTAGACAGCTTCACCCTGATAGCTCAGCTGTCAAAAGTGAGGGAGAAAAACAGTTAGCACAAGAGCTTCTGTCAAAACTGGTGAATCCTGCCTACGAGAAATTAACCCAGGCAAAAGAACAGAAAGAGTATGCCCTGTTGTTGGAACTCAAAGGAAAAAACCTGAATCAACAGCAGGAAACGGTCATGATTACCAGCAAATATGCTCAGAAAGTTGCGGGATCAAATAATATTGACCAGGCATATCATGAAGTGCTAGAAGGATTGGCAACCAAACAGTATGAATCGTTAAGTGAAAGCATTGATCTGATTGGACACATCAGTGAAGTGAACATGGTATACCTGATGCGCCAAACAAAGGCGCAGACTCCTCCTGTCCCCGAACCAGGGCCTGACCCTCGCCCTAAACCAGGGCCTGACCCCGTAGATAGAGCCATGAATCGGGCTACGCAGTTCGAAGTCAATGGAGACTTTGCTAAAGCGATTCGAGAATTGCGCGACGCGATCCAGCTAAATCCTAGACATGCCAAAGTTGTTGATTGCCATAGTCGACTAGGCAACATCTATCTTCAGACGAAGCAATCGACGATGGCCAAGATTCACTTTAAAAAAGCATTAGAGCTAAATCCAAACAATGAAGTTGCTAAAGCTGCCATGCGTCGCCTTGATCCCAAGGGCACCAGTCCATCGGCTAAGGGCAACGAGAAAAGTAATGGTTCTGGCAAAGGATTTTTGAGTGGGATATTTGGCAAGAAAAAATAGAGATTCTATTGTTTTTCAAGCATGATAAGTAGGCTGGCACAATTAAATATAAAACCCCTAAATCCTGTGCCGCTTGCTGCGCAGGCGGCACAGGATTTAGAAACTAGTTTTTAATGATGCCGAGGTACTTGGAACGGTTTCTGCAAAACAGGCACTACCTTTTGATAAAGATTTGACTCTATTGCACGGTAAAATTCAATCATTCCAAGCTAGACAACGTTGGATCGTTGTGGGTTGATTTTTCATCTCACATCGTGCTGGTGTGACCTTTCTAATACAGTCCGATGACAGTGTTTGTTTCGGCTCTGTACAGGGTTATCCATCACACGCTCTCGTAAGTACCTGGACGTCATTAAAACCAAAAGCCCAAATCCTGTGCCGCCCGCTGCGCAGGCGGCACAGGATTTGGAAGAATACGTTTAATTATGGCTATCTACTGATTGATTTAATCGGCAACCAAGAGAAGGGCGATCGCCCTTCGGCTCAACAAGAACTTGATTATTTAGGCAAAAAGTTAATGGTGTATCAACCCCCGGCTGGGTCGCGGGATTTGTTTCCCCTCGACGTTGCTCAGAAGCAATGGATAGAAGAAAGATTACAGGCTATTTTTCAACGCTGGGGCTATCACCGCATCATCACCTCTACGTTGGAGCGGCTGGATACTCTGATGGCCGGCGGAGCAATCAATCGCTCAACGGTGATTCAGCTCCACGATGCTGACAATGAGGTGCTGGGGTTGCGGCCTGAATTAACCGCGTCCATTGCTCGGGCTGCTGCAATGTGGATGAGTGAGGCCAGTTTGCCACAGCGGTTCTACTACAACACCAATGTATTTCGACGGCCAACGAAGAGTAGTAGCCATCAGCACCAACAAGAGTTCTATCAAGCAGGGGTTGAACTCTTGGGCAGCGGAGGATTAGTAACTGATGCAGAAGTGATTTTGCTTGTGATTGACTGTCTCCATGCTCTCCGTCTTGAACAGTGCCATCTTGTTTTAGGTGAAGCTGGGCTGACGCGATCGCTTTTGTCTACGTTCCCCGAGCAATGGCGCGATCAGATTCGCTTGGCGATCGCCCAACTGGATCGAATCACCCTGGAAACGCTGCCGATTGACCCAGACTTGCGCGATCGCGCCCTCTGGATGCTGGATTTACGAGGAAACCCAGCGGATGTGTTGCAAAGACTCTGTGCCATTGATTTGGATGACCATCAGCAAACAATGGTCACCAACCTAAAGTCGCTGGTTGATCTGCTTCAAGACCATGTTTCTAGTCAGTCAGACTCAACAATTCAATCCTTGGTACTGGATCTAAGCTTGGTGCAAACCTTTGATTACTACACAGGACTGGTTTTTGATGTGGTTGCTTCGTCGCCTCAGGGACAACGCATTCTAGGAAAAGGAGGGCGCTATGACCAATTACTCGGCCTCTATCTACCCGATAAAGTAGGATATCCAGGCATTGGTTTTAGCCTGAGCATTGAAGAATTGCATCACGTGTTACTTCCTACGGGGCAACTTCCCAAAAATCCCCCTACGAGTGATTGGCTCGTTGTTGCTTCAACGCCTCAAGCATTATCGTTATCCTTTTCCCATGCCCATCAGCTCAGGAGAGCTCATCCATCGATGCACATTGAGCTATATCCCGGTGATGTCGTCACTTCAGAGCAAGTGAATCACTATGCAACGCATCGCGAGATTCAAAACATTGCATGGGTTCACTCGGATGGAAACGTAACCACAGAAACTGTACCTTAAATGTCCATAGGTTGAGACCTGTAGCGGTTCCTATAAGGCAACATTACAGATCTCAATCTGGTTTGGCTTATCACTAATTTAACGAGATTCTGGGGCGCGGAGCGCCCCAGAATTCCCGACTTACAATGCAAGCCTCTGGTTTCAAGCGCTTAATAAGCCCCTTCTCGTTTAAGCACAACCCAAACTGTTTTTAAGATCAGAGAGAGATCGTATAGAAATGACCATTTTTTCTGATAGGCCAAATCCATCTGTACAATTTTTTCAAAATCATCAATGGTAGAACGACCATTGGCTTGCCATTCTCCAGTGATTCCAGGCTTGACCTGCAATCGCTGCCAATGATGGGGATGATATTGTGCGACCTCATTCACTGTGGGCGGACGGGTACCCACAAGGCTCATGTCACCTTTCAAGACATTCCAAAACTGAGGTAACTCATCTAAACTGGTGCTCCTGAGCACTTTCCCGACAGGCGTCACCCGTGGATCTTTCTTATTTTTGAACAGCAACCCATTGGCTTCATTTTTGATTTTGTCTTGATGCTTTTCTGCATCGATGACCATGGATCGAAATTTCCAGATCATAAAGGGCTTCCCCTTCAAGCCACATCGCAGTTGTCTGTAGAACAATGGTCCGGGGCTACTGATGTGATTGGCGATCGCCACACCTATTGCAATGGGCAATGTCAATAATAATCCGACACTTGCACCAACGATGTCCACCATCCGTTTGAATAAGCACATAGCAGATGGATGGACGTCTAACAAATGATGCGCGGAAGACTTCGTATCTCTAACCGATTGTGATACACGCGTGGAGTCAGAAGAATCTGATGGTGTGACCATAATTTACCCCAGGGAATTTCCGATGAAAAGCGGCTATCAATCGACAGCGCACCGCTAGACGGGGTCATCGCCACACACAATAATCTCTAAAAAAATACAGATCAATGATTCCCTCAGTTCTACCCAGTCACACTCGTGAGCGCAGCATGACAAAACTAATCGTTAACAAATTAACAGGGATACCAGGAAGGTAAGCGTTGACTTACTCGCAAATATACGAGGGAGCTATCAGTGAAGAGTAGCTGTGCTCCGGTGAGTTCGCACAATCTTTGTATATGAGCAATGATCATGAAGCTCAGATGAAGTACTCCGAAACATTTGTTTTTCAAAGGATTGAGAGAATATTCGAAGAATGGCGATCGCCCTATTGTTACGCTATGTAAATCCATCCATTCATATGTTTCTCATCATTAAGAGAAAAATAAACCCAAACGATAGTGCTCCACCGAGACGAGAATTAGGGATCTGCAAATAAAA
>JBCCWF010000544.1:0-4481 GCA_039194035.1 Cyanobacteria bacterium P01_E01_bin.6
CTGATGGTGCTGAAATTCATCGTTCTTTTGGGTCTCGGATACTTCTTTAAGTTGTCTCCCAGCCAAAATTTCTGGTTTGCGTTTGCCCTCGCGCAAGGAGGTGAATTTGGCTTTGTTCTGTTTTCCTTTGCTCAGCAAAACAATGTGTTGCCGCCAGAGGTGACGGCACCGCTGGTGGTTGTGGTCGCATTATCCATGATATTGACACCATTGGTGCTGATTCTAAATGAAAAAGTCGTTCAACCCTTGTTTGAATCAGCGCTCCCCCATCGCGAGCCTGACACGATTGACGATGGTGAAACCCCTGTGATCATTGCAGGATTTGGACGATTCGGTCAGATTATAGGTCGCCTACTGATTGCCAATGGGTTTCACGCGACCGTGCTCGATCATGATCCATCTCATATTGAGATGCTGCGAAAGTTTGGACATACCGTTTTTTATGGGGATTCCTCCCGAATTGATTTACTCCATGCTGCTGGTGCAGAGCATGCAAAGCTATTTGTAGTGGCGATCGACGAACGAGAAAAAGCACTCCACACCATTGACCTGGTTCGTAAGCATTTCCCTCACTTGAAGATTTTGGCTCGGGCAATCGATCGTCGACATGCTTACGAATTAATTCATCGAGGCGTTGATGTCGTTGAGCGAGAAACCTTTGAATCGGCCTTGCACATGGGCGTTGAAGCCCTACGATTGCTTGGGGTGCGCGCGTATCGTGCGCATCGTGCTGCGAGAACCTTCCGCCACCATGACGAAAAAGCAATGCTTGAACAGGCCCACATGCATGAAGATGAAAAAGGATTGATGGCGCGATCGCACCAACTCTCCCAAGATCTCCAAGAAATCTTGCAGTCTGATACGCAAGACATGCCCAATGATGATGACAACGCATGGGACACGACAGAACTACGAAAGAGCGGTGTAAACTAATAAACCAAAATCATCATAGGAGCCGGGGATTTGCACAAGACCTCATGCTCTTACAAAACGTTGGATTGAAAGTATGAAATTAATGGATTGGAGACTCCTATGGCAGTTGAGTTTGTCAAATATCATGGCTTAGGAAACGATTTTATTTTGGTGGACAACCGATTGTCGGACGAGCCTCGGCTCACGCCTGATGATGCTGTCAAATGGTGCGATCGCCACTTTGGCATTGGCGCAGACGGAGTCATCTTTGTGTTGCCTGGGCAAGAGGGCACCGACTACACCATGCGCATTTTCAACTCCGATGGGTCTGAGCCAGAAATGTGTGGCAATGGGATTCGCTGTCTGGCTCGCTTTATTGGCAAGTTGGAAGGGTCGGAAAACAGTCCCAAGCGATATCGCATTCACACCCTTGCCGGAGTCATGGCTCCTGAACTCAAGACCGATGGACAAGTCACCGTGGATATGGGACTGCCCCAATTATTGGCGGCAGAAATCCCGACGACGTTAGCAGCTGCCGATCAAAAGGTAATTGACGTTCCGTTAGACGTTGACAACAAAACGTGGAATGTGACCTGCGTCAGCATGGGCAATCCTCACTGCATCACATTTGTGGATGATGCCAGCGCGATTTCTCTGGCGACCCTTGGGCCTAAATTCGAGCATCATTCCGTGTTCCCAAAACGAACAAATACCGAGTTTATTGAAGTAGTTTGTCGGGATTATCTGAAGATGCGGGTGTGGGAACGAGGCGCAGGTGCGACGCTTGCCTGTGGAACGGGAGCCTGCGCAGCTCTTGTGGCAGGCGTACTCAATGGGGTGTGCGATCGCCATGCCACCGTTGAATTGCCCGGAGGATGCCTTGACATTGAATGGTCAGATATCAACCAACATCTCTACATGACTGGCCCTGCGGTTCAAGTCTTTGAGGGGCAGGCCTAGTCGACCATTAATCCTCGCCGAGGAGACAAAGAGCAGGCTCTCTGTCTCCTGAGATTGTTTAAATTAAAGCACCGCCACAGCTTGACCCACTGCCTGCCGTACAACCATAGCAATAGGGTGCTGTTTTCACAGTTTGAATCAAATTCAAGTTTCCAGCGTCTAAAAGCTTTGCCACAGTAATCACGTCTCCAGTTGGCGTTGTTGCTGGAATGTTTTCCATTTGGTTAAAGTCACAATCATACACATTACCCAAATAGTCAATCGATAACTCATTCCGACACATGAGTTGGGCAACCGTTTCAGGATTAAAATGTGACTCTAGGAATTGTAGGTATGGAGTATGCAAGTTCTTGGACGTTAGATAATGCTTGACTCGACCAATTGGCAAGTTGGTGATGGTGAACAGGTGATTAAAGACGATGCCGAAATGCTCTTCAAGGTAGCTCCGGTAACTTGTCTCTAATCCTCCCTGCCCCGGAGTCAATGAGAAGTTCTCATTGCGCGGCACTTGCGGGTTATAGACCAAATCCAAGGTCAGCCCATCGGTTGTGCCATAGCCTAAGTCATTCAAGCGTTGAATGGCGGTAATGGAGTCGTTATAGACTCCAGCACCCCGTTGCTTATCCACGTTATCTTCCAAGTAACAAGGCAGCGAGGCCACCACGCGCAACTGATTCGTTGCAAAATAATCGGGTAAATCTTCAAACCCAGGCTCAAAAAAGATCGTCAGATTCGAGCGCACAATGACTTCTTTTCCTGCCGCTCGTGCTGCCTCAACAATCGGGCGAAATCCATAATTCATTTCTGGTGCCCCTCCCGTCAAGTCAACGGTTTCAATCTGAGGGAACTGTTGAATCATTTGAATGAGCTGGTCACAGATATCAGGCGTCAATTCTTCCGTTCGATTGGGCCCAGCTTCAACGTGGCAATGAGTGCAAGCTAAATTGCAACGACGTCCTAAATTAATCTGGAGAACAGTAATCGTTGTTTTGCTGAGAGGACTCTCAAGCTTCTGATGAAATGGAGTCACAGGAAGCGCTGTTTCCTGGGTTTTCTTCGGAGCTTGAACCATAACAATATCCTTGATAACAGTAGAGGTGGGATTGATAACAGTACAGATGCGATCACGATAGCCAGACGTAAAGCACTGGCGACCTTCAGTCATCGTGACAAGAGTAGACGTAAAAACTTGAGCGTCACATAGGCGTGGGTTCACCAGTTGAAGGCTATATCCTGGCCCCAATTCGGAGTCTCCATTCGATTAGCTGCATATTGCTGAGTGACGCCACCACCGATTAACAGCAGTCCTCTTCCGGAGCACAGCAGGATGGCACATGACTTGTTTGTGTCATGCGGTAATCTGCCCCCTTCGTCACGCTCGGAGATCGAACGGTAGCACTACGGCACGAGAACTCCGTCGCATCCTCCAATGCAATTGTGTGGTAGGGAGGCAGGGGAATCATATCTTTTGAGTAGGGACTTTGAGCATCTGTCAGCAGGTGAAATGTCTTATCACATACAGCCATGCTTTCTCCTCGCAAATAGACATGTCCATCGTCATCTCGAACTTCTTTCCAGGGGCCCTTGTATATCACGGCTTGGTTTCGCTCCAAACACGGGCCTTCCTTGCCTTTGTATGCGCGAACAGTCACCGAACGAAACTCAACGCCATCAATCACTTGCCATGGCTGCTCTTCACGCTTCAATAATTCCACACCATAAAACCCGGCGGCTTCAAACATTTCTAGGAATTCATTCTCCCGAAATGCTCCTGCAATACAGCCACTCCAAAGGTCTGGGTCATTCATAATAGCGGGGGTTGGCGTTTCGTCGCAGACAATATCAGAAATCACAGCGCGGCCCCCACGCTTGAGCACGCGATAAATTTCTTGGAAAAGCTGCTGTTTATCTTGAGGACGAACTAGATTGAGGACGCAGTTTGAAATCACAACATCGACACTGTCATCCGGAATCAACGGCTGATCCACACACAGGCGATCGCACTCAGCTTCGAATGCCCCCAACGCATGGATGGAATCAATCGGATGCTGTTTTAACCAAGCTTCCGCCAGTGCAAGATTCAATTTCAGATCTTGAATTTTGCCTTTCACAAACTGTGTGTTGGCATATCCCACCTTCGCAGCAATATCGTCCTGATATTTTCGTGCTAGAGACAGCATGTCGTCATTGAAGTCCACACCAATCACACGGCCCTCAGCACCAACTTTTTGCGCCAAAATATAGCAGTTCTTGCCAGCACCAGACCCTAAATCAACAACAACCTCACCCGCGTTGACGTACCGCGTTGGATCGCCACAACCATAGTCTTTCGTAAGGATTTCATCGGGGAGTAACTCAAGGTACTGGTTGTCGTAACTGGTTGGACAACATAAGCTGGGCTGATGCTGCAATGCTCCATCTCGATAGCGCTCCAATACTGAACTCTCGACGTCATAATTTACAGAATTGGTGACTGCTAAGTTACTTGGAGCAGGTGCAAAGTTGGTCATGGAAATGAATACCTCAAGTCTTACGCTATCTCGAATAATGGAACTCTACCGATATCTTTTTGGGCTTGTATTTAAGGCGAGATTCTGGGGCGCGGAGCA
>JBCCWF010000545.1:0-4477 GCA_039194035.1 Cyanobacteria bacterium P01_E01_bin.6
AAGTACCTGGACGTTATTAAAACCAAAAACACCAACCCTTGTGCCGCCCGCGCCGCGGCCGACACAGGGTTTGGAAGGTTACGTTTAATTATGGCTATCTACTTATCACTTAAGTCGGGAAGAATTTAGCAATATTCTGGGGCGCGGAGCGCCCCAGAATATTGCTTTAAAGTACAAGTCGGCTAGCGACTGATTGGATAGCAATGATTCCACTCACGTCATTCTGTTTCAATACCCTATGGAATCTGGTTTCTTGATATCCTGAAGAACCAGGTTACCGTGTCAGGTGTTCAATGAGTGCTGTTGCTCTATCAAATTCAGTATCTTTCCCCCTTACGGCTGTTGTCGGACAAGAGGCCATTAAACTTGCGTTGCTCCTCACGGCTATTGACCCAGGCTTAGGCGGAGTTGTCATTTCAGGACGACGAGGCACTGCAAAGTCTGTCATGGCCAGAGCAATTCATGCCTTGATCCCTCCTATTGAGGTAGTGCAAGGAACATGTTGTAACTGTGATCCCTCCATGCCTAGTGAGTGGGATAACGAGACGCTTGAACGATTTGAAGGATTGTACGCTACGCAACCAGCGATCCAAGGCAGTACAATTGCCGATGATTTTGATCGCAATACGTTACCGACAGAGGTGATTCCGGCTCCATTCATTCAAGTTCCTCTTGGCGTAACCGAAGATCGGCTCTTGGGTTCCGTCGATGTCACAAAATCAGTGAATCAGGGCGAGACCATTTTTCAGCCAGGGCTATTGGCAGAATGTCACCGAGGGGTGCTATATGTCGATGAGTTCAACCTGCTCGATGATCAGATTTCAAATCTCTTGCTATCGGTCGTCACAGAAGGACGCAACCAAATTGAGCGAGAAGGCATTAGCTATCAGCACCCGTGTCGGCCAATTCTGATTGCAACGTTTAATCCGGAAGAAGGAGAATTACGTTCTCACGTTCTTGACCGAATTGCGATCGCCCTCTCTGCGGATCAAGTGTTGGGCATTGACCAGCGTGTTCAGGCCGTTGAGCAAGCCACAAGCTATGCCGAATCCCCTCAGGAGTTCCTCCGGCAGTATGACGAAGATATTGATAACATTAGAACTCAAATTATCCTGGCACGGGAATGGTTGAAGGATGTCCAGATTTCCAGCGACCAAATTGCGTATCTTGTGAATGAGGCACTTCGAGGTGGTGTGCAAGGTCACCGAGCTGAATTATTTGCTGTCCGGGTTGCCAAAGCTCATGCAGCATTAGACGGGCGCAACCAGGTGTCGGCGGAAGATTTACGACGGGCAGTCGAACTCGTTATCGTTCCCCGTGCAACGGTAATCCAAACGCCACCTGATGAGGAACAGCAACCTCCGCCACCACCACCACCGCCCCAAACTCAAGACAACGACGAATCAAATCAAGAGCAAGACGAACAGGATGAACAAGAGGACGACGACGATACCGATACGGAGGATCAGCCTGAGGATCAACCTGAAATTCCAGAAGAGTTTGTCTTTGATCCAGAAGGTGTCATTTTGGACGATTCCGTCCTGTATTTCTCGCAGATGGCACAACAACGTCAGGGACGATCGGGATCTCGTGGCATCATTTTGTCTGAAGACCGAGGACGATATATTCGTCCTATCTTTCCTCGCGGACCAGTTCGCCGTGTTGCTGTCGACGCAACCTTAAGGGCTGCGGCTCCTTATCAAAAAGCTCGGCGCTTACGCTATCCAAACCGTCGTGTTGTGGTTGAAAGTGCAGACATTCGTGCCAAACAATTAGCTCGGAAATCGGGGTCGTTAGTTATCTTTGTGGTTGATGCCTCAGGCTCAATGGCCTTGAATCGAATGCAAGCAGCAAAGGGGGCTGTCCTTCGGTTGTTGACAGAAGCGTATCAAAATCGCGATCAGATTTCTCTGATTCCATTTCGAGGGGAACAAGCGGAGGTGTTGCTCCCCCCAACACGATCGATTTCTGCTGCAAGTCGTCGTTTGGAGAGAATGCCGTGTGGTGGCGGGTCACCTCTCGCTCATGGGCTTACCCAAGCCGTTCGAGTGGGTATGAATGCTCAAAAGTCAGGCGATGTCGGGCAGGTGGTGATTGTCGCGATTACTGATGGACGAGGCAATATTCCACTGGCGCGATCGCTGGGTGAAACGATTCCAGATGATGAAAAGCCTGACATCAAAGCAGAACTCATCGACATCGCTGGAAAGCTTAGAATGACTGGATTTGACTTCCTTATTATTGATACAGAACGCAAGTTTGTATCCACTGGCTTTGCAAAGGAGTTGGCGAAAAATGCAGGTGGCAAATACTATCACTTACCCAAGGCAACGGATCAGGCGATCGCTGCGATGGCAAGGGGGGCGATCGCTGACATCAAAAACTAAGGGCGTCTAAGTCTACGTTGAATGCTATACCTAATACCAAGGGTGAAAAGCAATTTGCTTCTATTGACTAGTAAGTAGGAGCGTCCCATCTAAAAATTATTGTTGACATGTCTACTCGTATTCAATGCCTATCTCATCTAAATAGATTTTGATTCCTTTTTCTAAATCCTGTAAGGCGTCTTCCATGGTTGAATAACTGGATTCACCTTCATACACTGTTCCGCCTTGGTCATAAGCTCGAACAAAGGATGCAACGACTTCATGATCGCCAATTTCGATCCAGCCAGTTGTTGCAACAAAGTAAGCCATGGCTGGATACTTTTCTTCAAAGGGTTTCGCTTTTGCCATTAGTGTGTTGTCATGCTGTCGATAGTAGATTCGTGCGTCACACGTTACGTCGTGAGAATAAATGCAGCTAGCATTTCTACAGAATACGTTCCAGCTTCATGATGTTGTTGACTTTGTCTCTAGATTGATAGATTGACGGTTAAATGAGTCCTATCTATGGCAATCTGTATGTGGGTTACTCTTTTTATTCGCATTGACCTAATTTTCATTCCAATAGCATATGCAGACTCTGCCCAATCCTGTTGCATCTGATAATCAACCTACATCGACTCAATCACCGTTAATTGACACCACGATTCATCGCCGGAAAACTCGCCCAGTGCAAGTTGGCGACGTTATCATTGGTGGCGGTCATCCTGTTGTAGTTCAGTCGATGATTAATGAAGACACGATGGATCTGAAGGGATCTGTCGCGGCCATTCGCCGTCTTCATGAAATCGGGTGCGAAATTGTGCGCGTTACGGTGCCGAGCGTCGGTCATGCGAAAGCCGTCGGAGATATTAAGGAAAAATTGCGGGCGACCTATCGAGACGTTCCCTTAGTCGCGGACGTTCATCACAATGGCATGAAAATTGCCTTAGAAGTGGCCAAGCATGTGGATAAGGTGCGGATCAATCCGGGACTCTACGTTTTCGAAAAACCGACGAGCGATCGCACCGAATATACCCAGTCAGAGTTTCAAGAAATCGGTGAAAAAATTCGCGACACCCTAAAGCCGCTTGTTCTCTCCCTCAAAGAGCAGAATAAAGCGATGCGCATCGGGGTTAACCACGGATCTCTTGCTGAACGCATGCTCTTTACCTATGGAGATACCCCAGAGGGGATGGTGCAGTCAGCCCTAGAATTTATCCGTATCTGTGAATCATTGGACTATCAGAATATTGTTATTTCTTTAAAGGCATCCCGTGTGCCAGTCATGTTGGCTGCCTATCGCCTCATGGTTAAAGAAATGGATAGCTTAGGAATGGATTATCCACTTCACCTCGGTGTCACAGAAGCTGGCGATGGAGAGTATGGTCGAATTAAGTCCACCGCAGGAATCGGCACACTCCTCGCGGATGGCATCGGGGACACTATTCGGGTGTCCTTAACAGAGGCTCCCGAAAAAGAAATTCCGGTTTGCTATAGCATCTTGCAGGCCTTGGGATTGCGCAAGACAATGGTCGAATATGTGGCATGTCCATCCTGCGGGCGCACCCTGTTCAACCTAGAAGAGGTTTTACATAAAGTTCGTGAGGCAACCAAACATTTGACTGGTCTAGATATCGCGGTCATGGGCTGTATTGTCAATGGCCCAGGTGAAATGGCAGACGCCGACTATGGATATGTCGGTAAACAGCCTGGATATATTTCGTTGTATCGCGGTCGGGAAGAAATCAAGAAAGTACCCGAAGACCAAGGTGTTGAAGAATTGATCGCTCTGATTAAAGGTGATGATCGTTGGGTTGATCCATAACTGAAGTCTTAACGCGTGAGGATCACATCTTAAATGTCAGTGCGTAAAAAAAAGGTCATTACGGTCATGTGTTTCCAAGCCATTTCCTGAGCCAATCGTGAGAGTTATTGTCGAAAGTATTCAGGAAGCATCAATGTCGATACGGCTTGGTGGTGCAGAAAACTCCTGAAACCCCTATGAATAAAGAGCTCTTAACAAAACGAGGATCTTGAGATTTTTGCAAAAATCGCACGAAGGCAATGGGTTACAGCCACTATTTTGAACATCTAAGTTGTGCCTTGTGAGA
>JBCCWF010000546.1:0-4452 GCA_039194035.1 Cyanobacteria bacterium P01_E01_bin.6
TCTGGGATTTTGGGGATTTTATTTTTAAGCAAGACCCTTAGCAATCCCGATCAGATATTTTGCCGCTTGGGATCGTGGTGTGACAAAACCGTGAACTCACGAAATTCACATTTCCAAACTTGGTGTGCTTCAAATTGGCACCAACAAAGTTAATGGCTAATACCGTTGCACCTTGTACATCTGCCCCTCGAAGATCAGCATCTTGAAAATTGATTGCCATGAGATTCGCCTCTGTCAAATCTGCATTCCGCAAGTTTGCTCGGGTCAAATTGACACCCCGTAAATCCATTCCGTGTAAATCTGCTCCACGCAGATTACACCCAATACAGCTGCGTGTTTCGATCAGCTGAGTCACCGAATTAGAATTTGCAGCGCTTGCCGGGGTGACAAAGCAAAACAACGCTACGACAAGAGCGATCGCCAACGTTGCAAGCCTCATACCAACCTCCTTAAATTTCATTTTGCCTATTGATAAACAAAAGCTTCCGAAGATGCTCTGTGAACTATAGTGCCCAATTTTTCTCAATTTTGTTCAGTCAAACCGGATAAATGACATAAATCAAATCAAGCCGATTCCTTCAGGGCACTTTTGCTACACACATCGACCTTGATAAGGAGCTAGCCATCATGAAACGTACCTTCCAGATCCTGTGCCGCCCGAGCAGCGGGCGGCGCAGGATCTGGATTTTTGGTTTTAATGACGTCCAAGTACTGAATAATGGCCGATATAAAAATTGAGCGCAGCTCAGGCAGCAAGATCACACAACATTCATTAGGCCAATCCATGACGTGGCAAACGTCTCAAAATTGCAACTAAGAGATGAGGGTTTGTGGTGCACAACGCGCCACAAACCCTCATCTCTTCGTTGCCAAGTCGTGTCAATACAGAGTCTGAAGAAGAGACCCCGCTCCTAGCAATAGCCCGCTCCAGAAGTGAAAGGCTACGGCAATGAACTTGCAGCGACTCACCTCCAATGGATTCGCATGATGAGTGGAGACAAAACGGTAAAGCTTACGCGCGACTGGAAAACTCATGAGCATGACGAGGGTCGCTGGCGGCAGGAGCTTCAGCGCAACCACGCCAATGAGAAACATGAAGGTGCCCTGAGTGGCCCACGTCAGCCATCGTGCTCCCCGCTCAGTTCCCAGCCGTACAATGGGCGATCGCTTCCCTGCCGCTACATCGTCTGTTACCTGGTGGAAGTGAGAGCAAAAGAGAATGATGCTGGTCGTGATGCCAATAATCACCGAGGCCGTTACGTTCGCTGTGGAATGCCAAGTCTGTGTCTGGCTGTAGTATGCGGCGGTAACGGCCAATGGCCCGAAGGTAATGAAACAGATGGGTTCTCCCAATCCCACATATCCCAATCGAAATGGAGGCCCTTGGTAGCTATAGCCCAAGGCACAGCACACGGCCACAATGGCCACAATGGTCCAGTCGCGCTGCCACCAGGCGATCGCCACAATACCTAACACGCCTAGTACGAGAAACAGCGTTGCAAGCCAGAAGATAAGAAGCCTATTGCCTGTCAAATTCACCAACGAATGATGTTTATTGCGGTCAATCCCCGTCTCTGCATCAAACACATCATTGCTGGAATTGAGCCAAGCAATAATCAAGATCGCTGACAATAAAAAGGTTCCGAATGTTCGCCAGTGAAGCGTGCCTGTCTCTGCAAGGGCGATCGCCGTCCCCACCCAAATAGGAATCACGGCTACGGTATACATTGGAGGTTTAATCGCCGCCATCCATAGCTTTGAGCGAGGAAGAACGGTCGCTTCATCCGCCAGTGTCGCATCATTCTTCTGTGATGCACTATGAGGAGAAGGTTGACCGGGCAGAGTCTCTTGGGGAACGTTTTCGCCAGACCATTGAATCGTCATAAATCGTCTCGTCTTTGGGTGGTGGTAAACCGACCTGTCTTTTCTTCGGGCAGGGTCTAAAGGCGTATTGTATCGGTTTTAGACTGCGGACTACGTTGCGTTTCATTGTGGACACGAAAGAACCTGTCATCACTACTAGGTTGAACAGGTAACCGCATGGCTAATCTAGAGCTTTCATGGAGCGTTGCGTATGTCGTTTCACCATTCGATACAGTGGCGGAAGCGAAATGTGAAGGAGGGAGCTTACCGATGGATGCACTACATATCAACGCAATTCGAGCCTATGGCTATACCGGAGCATTGCCAGAAGAACAGGTGCTTGGGCAATGGTTTGACGTAAGCCTGACGCTTTGGCTGGACTTATCCGTCGCAGGGCAGAGCGATCGCCTTTCCGATACCCACGACTACAGCACTACTGTCCCTGAAATTCAGACCCTCATTCAAACATCCCGCTATCAATTAATTGAATCATTGGCAGAGGCGATCGCCCAAATAGTACTGAAGGATGATTCTCTGCATCAAGTTCGAGTTCAGCTGGTGAAGCTCACTCCCCCCATCCCGAACTTCAGCGGCAACATCACGGTAGACATCACTCGGAGTAAAGGCGGAAGAACGAGCAAGAATTGAAGGTCATTCTACGAGCAACACTATGGACAGCCCCAGTATGTTTTTTGGCTGCTTTTAGTCGCCATCGATGGGGCGCCGTCGTTAACATGGACGAGAACGATCCTCGTAATCACACAGCCGCTATCATCCTTTATCCTTTATCCTTTATCCTCGTTGACAGTATGGTCTTCCAGCGTGTTCACATTATCCCTGTCGTGAGTCTATTCGGCCTCATCTCCTTTTCTACTCCTGCCCTATCAGCAGAGCGGCAGACCGATAGAGTTCTCAGAGAACATGTTTCGGCGCAGGCGTTGACTGCCTCCTTGGAGGAATACATTGGAATTGAACATATTGGTGATGACTTCTCTACTTTTTCTGGCAACCTGACATCTCAAGGTGGGTGGATCGTTTATCGATCGGGAGAACCGTTAGAGTATTCTGTTTCGAGAGCTGTAGATGGCGAGTTTACGTTTCTATTTTTTGAACGAGAAATTGGACGTCATGGTGCTCGACCTATCTGGGAAGTATTGGATGTGATTAGGATTCCGAATCCGACAACTGATCAAATGGTTGGCTTTGCTTGTGCCATTGGGGATGCGGATGTTGATCCAGAAATTTTAGCGGTGGTTGGGTTTCAAGACGTTGAATGGATAGATGACATTCAACAAGCGTGGCGTGTGAACCGACAAACACACGAAATAGAAGCAATTGACACGAGTAATATTCGATGTATTAACCACGGCTGGGGCCTTTAGCAGGCGATCGCCCTTTCGACACCCATCACGACAACATCGCCACAAGAATGTCCTCATCAATATGGCCACAGCTATAAACCTTGTCTAGCTTGGGAACTGTGTTTTCCCTACCTAAACGCGGTTGAGAATCACGGGCAGCGGCGATCTTCTGTGACATGGTAAGGTTGAAACCTTATATTTTCGGCATCAATGTTCGTGATGTTTAGAATGAAGAGTCAGTAGCTGTGACGCTTGTTCAAACGTTATCTGTGGCGATCTTGGGGCTGATCTCATTCACAAGTTTTATCGCGAACATTGTCATGAAAACAGATGAGCTATATGCCTCCGTTGCTTTGGAGGAAAGCATTTCAGGTCTGAGCAACTCGACCATTGTCGATTTGAATGAACTGACCAAAAATCCAAACAACTATGACTTTTTCACCTTTAGACCCAACGTAGAAAAGCTGATTCTGTCTGGTGCTGCCGACACCGAGCACATCAGTATCCTGTGGTATACCATCCCAGACGGCAGCGTCGGATTACACTACCATTCCATGACCGAGTCTGTTTATACCATTGAAGGCACCCAAACCGACACGGAGGGGGTTTATCCAACTGGATCACTTTACTTCAATCCCCCAGGCAGTGGCCACGAACTCTCAGATAGCACGGGCTTTTTCATTCTCGCCTACGCGTCGCCACCTGATTTTGCCAACACCGAGCTGATTGAGAACGAGACTCCCGTTCAAATCAAGACGGTAGATCCCGACCTAGAGACCCTCTATCCGTTCAAAATGGTGCAAGACGGTGTCTCGGTCTACGATATTCCTCTGGATCCTAAAGGCGGGATGAGTTCTGAATTGATCCAAACGACATCATCGGAGGGCTATGAGTACAACGGAAATTATCTGCTTGTGCTGAAAGGACATTGCACCATCAATGGCACACCCTTCGACGAAAACATGCTGGTAGTTGCCACAACGGTTGAGCCTCAGTCCTACATCGTTTGTGTGGCTGACGGCAATTCGTGTTTGGCTCTAGGCCTTTCGTTTTAGCCTGCACTGACACTGTTTGGGGGCGATCGCGCAAGTGCTGATTTGTTCGTTCGTTGCCTGTGCGAATGATCATCTCACCGTGGCGATCGCCTGTCCGACACCCATACCTCTTGCGGTAAGGGACTTGCTAGAAAAAAAAGATACCCAATAGAGGGGCGGCGGGCTAAAACGAA
>JBCCWF010000547.1:0-4406 GCA_039194035.1 Cyanobacteria bacterium P01_E01_bin.6
GTCGCTACAATCTACGAGGAAACTTGATTGCCGCAATCTACAACTATGAGCTGTCGCTGGCTGGCTAAGGCACGAGAATATGTCCAAAGCACATGATGGAATGAATATTGCAAGAGGTCTATTGATCGTTCAGGAGTTGATCTGGCGATTGCATCGTTGTGAGTTCATCCCGCTATTGAGCAACGCCTCTTAGCTGTCAAAGCACGACGGTACGCCACCTAAATCGGTAAACGCTGTTGTGTCTGGCAATAGCGTGATCCCTCCAATATTCCGAGTTGAGAGGGTGGTGAGATCGCCGATTTGGAAGAAGGCTGCGACCGTGCCAGCGCTATTGCTATCGAGCTGAATTCCTGTTTCACTGACATTGCTTTGAAGCACGGTACAAGCATCAACGGTATTCGCAGTAGCCGTTATTGTTAGATCCGGTGCTCCGCCCGTGTCATTACCCGAGAGCGTGTTGCTGACGATATCGGCAATGAGGGTGGAACGATCGTTGGCAACCAGTTCAATACCGACATCGCCATTGTTGGAAATGGTGTTGCCACTCAAACCAAAGGAATCGTTATCGGGATCTGTGACGTATTCTTGGAAGCCTTGATTATTGGCTACACCGCGAATACCCGCCCCTCCATTGTTGGTAATTGTATTATCGGTAATGGCAAATTCTTGGGCAGTGACTTCATTTGCTTCGATGGAAATTCCATCTCCGGCATTGTTGCTAATGTCGTTGTTTGTAATGAAGTTTTCTTGAGCCGCGGTGGTGCTGCCGTTGAGGACACCCACTTGGAACCGGAGCCCATGTCCGGCATTGCCTGTAATCGTACTATTGGAGATCGTGAACTCTTGGGAGCCACTGTTAAAGGATTCTACTCGTGCTCCATCTGTGCCATTATCCTCAACTTGTCCATCAACAAAAGAAATTTGTTGGTTCCCCAATCTCTCGGCGATCGCCAAGATCCCTTCTTCGGTACTGTTGAGAATGTTTGTATCCTCAATATCTACAATCTGTTCCGGGTCATCTAGCGTTGTTAAATCGCCTGTTGCCAAGATTTCAATGCCGACTCGGTTATCTTCAAGTTGATGGCGTCGAATCGCAGCTTCGAGAGATCCACTCGCGCTATTTTCAATCAAAATAGCTTGACCAGAATCTGCGCCTCCTTGCGCTCCAGTGATGACATTGTCAAACAAGATGCCGCTTCCGGTGACATCACTCAGGTAAATCCCTCGCTCTCCAGGATTCGTAATGACATTGTCCCGAATTTCGACATTAGCAACGGAGCTGCCGAACACCGCATTTTCAGGCGCATCAACCAGCAAAAATCCCGATAGCGTTGTGCGATTGTTTAACGTGACCAGGTTAGTTGCTCCTGCATCTCGAATGGTCGGGAAGTTGCCATCACCGGATAGAGGTATTTCGACCAGAATTCCCTCATCAAAGTTGACAAATGTTGAGAAAGGCAGACGAGACGGCAGTTCTGGGAAACCGGGAAATGACATTCCTGCCAAAAACTGTGTTGGGCCTTGCGATAATACAGTGACGCGATCTGGAATGGTAAACGCAGGGATATCGGGGTTACTTCCGGCATCAACATAGACGATGTTGTTGCCATCGGAAATGGAATCGGCGATCGCCTCCTCGACGGTGCCAAACGGATTTTCAAACGTTCCGTCACCCTGGCCTGCACGACCCAACGTTACGTGGATGAATCGATACGGATCTTCCTCTTCCGGATTCATCAACGGTTCTTCAATCTCATTGATGATCGTTTCACGCGTTTCCTGGGTTGTAACCGCAATGCTATCTGTCCGGCGAACTGGTTCCCCTAAACGAGCTGCCACCTCAATGTCCTCTGGCACAGAACCTCTGGGACGGACTCGCGGAAAGGTAAAGGCGATAGACCCGACGATATTGTTACCAAACAGTTCATCGCCTTGGGCATTCACTCCCAAAACGATGTTTTGCACAGGGCGCAGTTCTAGACCCACGCGCCAGCCAAGGGTACTATCCACACGATTAGCATCATAGAAGTAGAGGCCTGCGAATCCACGTAAATCGCCATTGCCGTCGTCCCATCGAGCAATGCGTGCGCCGACTTCAGCATCAAATCCGCCGAGGGCAATGTCTTCAATCCGAACGAGTTGCTGCTCGCGGCGGTTGGCTAAGACCAATAAGTTGCCCTGAAAGCCACTGGATACATCGAATCCGGTATCGAATGTCCTTTCGTCTACCACTTGGCTGGTGTCTCCAAGGGGAATATATCCATTAATGCGAAAATCCCAGACGTTGCCCAAACTTTCAAGGCCGAGACCCAGCTGATAAAAATTACTCTCATCGGTCTCTCGGGCATCCATGGAGAGATACCCACCCCAGATTCGATTGCCGTCTTCTCCATAGGCTCGGTGTCCAAAGAGCAGATTGCCGCCAACATCACCATCGTTATCAATTAGAAACTGAGGTGCTACATAGGTGATGTTGTGTCCTGGGCTTTGTCGTAGTGGAATAAAGCCTCGAATTTGGGTGGTGCCATCAAATCCTGCCCCGGAGCTAGTATGACCTACTCCGCCTCTCGCAGGAATGAGGAGGTCTTCTGATGTGCCAGTTGATACGGTTGATAGGTCTTCTGCTGAATTGCTCCCGGACGGAACGGCCTCAGATTCCTGGGCGATCGCGATACCTTGCGCCAGCCCAGGCGCTATTAAAAGACCTAAGCTGATTGACATAGACAAACTGAATGGATTCATTTTCCCAACAACCCTGAGAGTAAAACTGCACGCTTCCAGAGTTCCGCAATCATGCTAAGAACTAACGACAGAAGCAATTACCCAAGATTAGAAATCCACTAAAAATCACGAACACTTAGACCTATGGCTAGTGAGATAACGGCAGTCGCTGAGTTTTTCCTGAAGACGTTTGCTGCCCTATGGACGATGCATAAAACATTTCAGCAGATGTAATGCAACGAGTGCTTCGCCAGAAAGACGAGACCTTAGTCGTATATCCAATGCGGTCATACCACCTCAAAATTTTGTAAAGAAAACTTGACATTTGCCAACTTTTTGAAGCTTACGTCAGTCTTCTGTTTTGGTGAGTCTTGTGATGATATCGAGTAGCGCAATATTGCGATCGCTTCATCCAACGGTGTCGAACGACGCTGATCCCACGGTGCATCGCCTTTTAATTAATAAAACAACCTAAAGATCAGACGCATTTTTAGGGATGCAGTTTTAGAGTTAATCAACGGTTTGTTCTTTATGGGGTGAGTATTTCAAGATGTGCTCTGTCATGCCACTCACATCTACTGATGTCGCATTGCAATGAGGCAACGTGGATGAAACGAGAAAGGTTTGCACGCTCGAAATCATTGTTAACGTCTGAAATGATTGACGCGCTGGCAACGAGGTGTATCTCGGAGAAGTTTCGGATTTGAAGAGAAAACACTTCAAGAGGTTGTAATGCATTAGCTTTTTTTGACGTTGGAATCATTCGTTCACTCATTTACTCAGGTTGAATGATCTGATGAAAGGTTGAAAATCTACATGTCGTTTCGTTTCAAGAAGTCTGTTTCTTTTCGATCAATTTTTCTAGAGTCTCACTATTTTCAGGATCAATGTAGAGCTGCGAATAAACCTGTCGTCTCAATAAATCTGTCGTTCTCCGACTGACACCCAACGTCTAGTTGTCGATATAAAGCAATGTGAGCCGATCGTATTGTGTTGTCAATGATGAGTTGTTTGATTTCGTCCGGGTTTGATTGTCCATTTGGATGAACCGGTCGATTGATGTGTGACGCAAGCGAAGAACCGTGAACACCCTAGGAGCAAGGAGATTTCATGAAGATAGCTGTTGCTAGAGAAGTTGAAGTTGGAGAACATCGAGTCGCATTAATTCCTGAAACGGTCAGTAAGCTTGTGAAACAGGGGCATTCTGTACTTGTTGAGGCAGGTGCAGGGGAAGGCTCCCATTTCTCAGATGCAGCGTATGAGGAGGTTGGAGCCATCGTCTCTCATGATGCACCTTGGGTCTGGGGAGAAGCCGATGTTGTTCTCAAAGTCAGGCCACCACAGGAAAGAGACGATGGCCGCCATGAAGTTGCCCTCTTGCGTCATGGAGGAACACTCGTCAGTTTTTTGAATCCACTGGGGCAGCCAGAACTCATTCAACGATTGGCTGAGCATAAGGTTACGGCATTTAGCATGGAGATGATCCCACGCACAACTCGTGCCCAGAGCATGGATGCTCTGTCGTCTCAGGCATCTCTTGCGGGATATAAAGCAACGCTGATTGCCGCCGCCGCACTGCCAAAGTTTTTCCCAATGTTGACAACAGCCGCTGGAACGATTCGCCCAGCAAAGGTCTTCATTATGGGAGCGGGTGTTGCTGGGCTGTGGCGATCGCCTGAAGCCCA
>JBCCWF010000548.1:0-4397 GCA_039194035.1 Cyanobacteria bacterium P01_E01_bin.6
AGGGTTTGGGGCACGCGTTGCGCGCCCCAAACCCTTAGTTCTTCGCTGCCATTGTGAGAAGTTTGCTAAGTCATGTCCGCTCTCTGAACCATGCCTAAAATTATTGGAGATGTCGAACTGTATATGGGGCCAATCCAAACAGGTGCCCCAGGCGATCTGGAGTTGGCGATCGTTTCATTTATTGATGGTGCACAGAAGCGATTAGACGTCGCGGTTCAAGAATTGGATTCCCCTCCTATTGCATATGCTCTTGTAAAGGCACGGCAGCGGAGGGTGTTGGTCAAGGTTGTGATTGAGCACGATTATTTACGAGAACCCCGTGCCCTTATGAATCCTGCGACAGTTGGTGGTTCCCATGAAGTCAATCGTGACCTTCATGCCATGCTGTTGCGCGCCAATATTGATGTCAAAACAGACTACAACACCAGCATTTTTCATCAGAAATTTATTGTGCGCGATCGCCAAAGTTTGTTGACTGGGTCAACCAATTTCACTCAGACAGGAACAGAACGAAACCTCAATCATTTGGTCATCATTCATGATGCAGTGGTAGCAAAGACCTATGCACGAGAATTTAGTGAAATTTCTAAAGGCCACTTTGGTAAACGTAATGATGGACACAATCTTGTTCCGGAAGAAACTGTTGTGTCTGGAATTCCCATCAAGGTGTTGTTTGCTCCAGACCATAACCCCGAAATGGAAATTATGAAACAAATGGCAAAAGCCAAAAAACGAGTGGACTTTGCTATTTTCACGTTTTCACAGTCTAGTGGCATTGATGATCAGATGCTGTTGCTACGCCGAATTGATATGCCTTTGCGCGGGGTTATGGATTTGAAACAAGGAGTTCAGAGATGGTCTGCGAGTCATACATTGGCTGAGGCAGGGGTTGAACTCCACACCGTTGCACCTACCAATATCATCGGCAAACTTCATCACAAACTTATGGTGATGGATCGGCAGGTGATTATTGCAGGTAGTTTCAACTATACAAATCCCGCTAACACCCTAAATGATGAAAACATCATTATCTTAGGGGACTTGGAAACTACAGATGAGGCTTCAATCCAGCAACAGAAAGATCTGGCCAAGTATGCTTTAAATGAGATTGAGCGCATTATTGAGACGCATGGCAGTAAGTACAGTCCCCGCTAGCCATCTCATGGCCGTTGAACTTGTGTAAGTAGCTAACGGATTCTTCCAAATCCTGTGCCGCGCAGCGCGCAGCACAGGATTTGAAATTTTGGTTTTAATTGCGTCAAGGTACTTATTCGTCCTTCGATGTGACCATTAACGTCAACGAAGGGGCAAATGGTTGCAGGTTTTTAAATCCAATCCACCTAAAATTCTGTACTAATAACAGAGCTAAGAAAATTGCAGGCGCATCTACCTTCTATTTAAATAGCTCGGCATTCTTAAACTAAAAGCCCCAAAAAACTGAGGAGAGCCCCTTCCAGGGAGTTCCCCAGGTTTTTAAATTGAGTTTATTGATGCTTAAGTACCTGGACAAAATTAAAACCAAACCCCCCAATCCTGTGCCGCCTGCGCAGCGGGCGGCACAGGATTGGGAAGGTTACGTTTACTTATGTCTAGCTACTTATCTACTTAGAAGAAAGGTTCGACGATACCGTACTGGATGACAGGAGCGATATCAGCGGCAACTCTACTTCTTTGGGACATTCGTTAGAAAGCTATCCTCAAAGAAAATAAGGTGTGATGCAATTTGTATCGGTAGTTATTCATTAAAGGATAAACTCAAAGACCTACAGTTCGTGTTGAATTTAACGATTAAGCGAGTCGTCAGAGCTTTGCACGTTTTGTTGAGTGGTGTTTTATAGTGGGCTTAAAATACAAGCCTTATCATGTGGATGCGTTCAAACAAAGCTAAGGCGATGCTCAGTTTTGATTCAGCTTATTCTCACCACGTGCTAATTCTTTAAAAGTGTTGAAAGACGCTAATGTCAGGAAAGAATGCTCCGTACCTCTAATGATTCATCGGATAATGAGCTGATTCTTAGCCTAAGATCCGGTTCTCAAGACGCTCTTGCCATACTGTATGCCCGGTACGGTAGTTTGGTATACACCATTGCCCTGAGAATTCTTAAAAAGTCTACTGAAGCAGAAGATTTAACCCAAGAAATATTTATCAATTTTTGGAAGAAAGAAAAGTTTGATTCAAACCGTGCCGCATTAAGCACCTATCTATCGATTATGACGCGATCGCGTGCGCTCAATCGCCTCTCCAGTCAGAGTAGTCAACAGCAATCCATCCAGAGATTGCATCAGTCTTTGCCAACTCGTACAGACATAACACCCTTAGAGAAAGCCTCCTTATTAGAACAGCAGGACGTGGTCAAGCAAGCATTGTCTAATCTCTCAGAGCGACAACGACAAATTTTAGACATGAACTTTTATCAAGGAATAAGTCACTCAGAAATTGCTCGGCAGCTCGAAATTCCACTCGGTACGGTAAAAACGACTGCGCGTAAAGGCTTAGTAGAGCTAAGAAAAATGCTGGGGGATGCAGTTCAATGAAGGAGAAACAGACGTCGAGTTTGCAGTCAGATGACATCAAGATGCTGATTGCGGGTTATGTCTTGGGAGATTTAACATCCGAAGAAACGGCTCAGTTGGAACAGCTTGTGGCTGAAAATCCTGATGTGACTCAGGAAATTCATGCGATGCAAGTGAGCTTTGAGGTCGTTCCTCAGGGCTTGACGATGGTTGAGCCACCTGCATCTCTTCGAGAGAAAATCATCGTCTCTCAATCACTCCAATCTCCTGAGGATCAGTTTCGTTTATCCAAGACGGTCGTTAGGGTATTGGCAGGATTCGCTGCGCTTGCTGCGATCGCATTGGTCATGGATAATCTACGACTGCGGAATCAATTGCGATTTGCACAACAGGTGAATCCAGATCGGGTGGCTGCCATTTTGCAACAGCCCACCAGCAGACTCATTTCGCTCTCTGGAAAAACCTCTGATGCAGCGGGGACCTTGTTATTTACACCGGGTAATTGGCAAGAAGTCATCGTATCTTTGGGAGATTTGCCGCCATTGCCTCCTGACCAGATTTATCGCATGTGGTTGGCGTTGGAAAGTGGTGACATGATTTATTGTGGTGAATTCAATACAGAACAGGATGGTTCGGTGTTTGTCAGATTTACGCCACCCGCATCGCCTCCTCAAGGGGTGAAGGCGACCGAACTCTTCGTGACGGTTGGGGCTAGTGACAGTTTGCCCGATCCATCAGGAGCAAGGGTGATGGAAGGAATGATCTAGAACCAACCAGCTGCTTGGGAGGTATGCGCATCGTGTTTTCAAGCTCGTTTTGCACGGTGAATGTAACAGGATGATGAACTATCCCATCTCATGATCTCTACCTTTTATACAATTGCAGCAGCACGTTGTCGTTGTGATGATTAGCACCGATGCAGCAATTCTTGATTCGGATCATTCTTGGAGCGATCGCCCTTCCATTGCTTTGCTCAAGTTGGATGACTCCGTGCCCAGCGGTGAGCCAGCCTGATGAGCACCCTGTCAAAATGGTCACATTGACTAGCCATGATAGGGTCGCGATGACATCTCATCAATCGGTTGAACATGATCGTCAATCAGAACTGAGTTGGTTGTCTCTTCCAATTGTGTTCCACCTGCATCGTTCTCAAGCGTGGCGATCGCCCACTCAACTGACAGCTGTTTTAGCGGAAACCCAGCGGATTTTCAATCAAGCTCACATTGAACTGCAACCCACGTTTGTACAAACAGAAGCCGCAACTGCTGATATTGATGTCTATCTGGTTCCTCAGATTTGGCATCGGGGGCATCGTATCAATGGCATCAGTTATCCAAATAGGGATAAAGAGATTTACGTTCGCGACAATGTGTCTTTAATGAAGGTCGCTGATCAAAGACCCCAAGGCCCACTGCCCACACCCGACTATGCACATCAGATAGAAGCATTGACAGATGTTTGGGTGAACACAAGCGAGGCAGAGCAAGCTCGCACGATTGCCCATGAAATTAGTCATCAACTTGGACTACAACATCGGCCTGAGTGGATATTTCTTCAAGCGAGTGGAACAACTGGCTGGTACTTAGACCGTGATGAGATTACTAGAATGCGAGCAATTGCACAGGTCAGAACAGAGGACGTTGTTCTTTAAGAAGAAGCAAGTATAGCTGTCGTCATATTGAGCAACGCCCAAAAACGTCTATCTCCTAATTAACGCATCTATGACGATAAGAGATTGATAAATAGCCCATAATTAAACCAAACCCCCAATCTTGTGTCGCCCGCTGAGCGGGGGACCCAAGATGGGGGGTTTTGGTTTGATTACGTGCAGGTATTTTAACGTGGAAAAATATTAGGTACCGAAAAATATGGAGGACGTCGGG
>JBCCWF010000549.1:0-4384 GCA_039194035.1 Cyanobacteria bacterium P01_E01_bin.6
ACCCATATCACCAGAACAGACGATTGAGCCAATAGCGACAGAGTTTGAGTCCTGTTGGTTCTTGATAGTCGTTGGGTAATAAGTCTTGCAATGCCGTTTCCAGCTGAGCCAACGCATCGTCAATATCGAGCCGCTTTGGGCGCTTTTGGTGGGGCAGATGTAGCGGTTTGCCGAAGCGTAAGGTGAGGGTTTTTCGCAGATATAAGTCTTGGGTTCCAATGAGTGCAACGGGGACGATGGGAACGCCAGCCCGCATGGCATAAATCACCGTGCCTCGTTTGAGTGGGCGGTAAAGGGTGCCTTCGACCTCGCCCAGACGACCTTCGGGAAATAGCATGATGGCATCCCCCCGTGACAGAATGACCTGGACAGCTTGGTCAATTTGCCGGAGCTGCTGAATCGAACTGCCGTTGGGGACATCGTGCTCGATAGCAGTTGCAAGAGACTTCAGATCAGCTCGCCCATGGTGTGCCGCATTGATGACAGCGACTTCTTCCTTCCACCAGCGCTCTAGGGGAATGACGCCACCCGCCCAGCCGATGAGCCATCGTTTCCAGAGTTTGTTGTAGAGGGTGCGGGCATCTCCCAGGATGTAGTAGTAAGGATGGGAAGGCACCGACGCCAATACCAAAAATGGGTCGATGTGGCTGAGGTGATTGGGCGTCAGAATGGCAGGCTGTTGAGGAATGTTTTCTCGGTTTTCGATGCGAATCCGAAATAAGGTTTTGAGCAGGCGGCGCATCACCCATCGCCGAAACCAACCACTGACCCGTTGATCGCTCTGTCCATTGGCGATCGCCCCAATCTCTGTTAGGGCTGCTTCAATCCGCTTTCGCACAGCAGGGTTGAGGGACGCGGCGACGCCTGTTTTCACTCGGGCGACGACGTCGGGTGTTAACTCAATGGGTGAATCAGCAGGCACGAGAGATGGGTCGACAGCCGCTGGCACTGGAGTGGAGTGTGGGTGAGGAGTGGAATCAGTCATCAAAGAGTGGTGCTGTAATGACGCAGGCTCTGAGTATAACGCTCTGAGCAACACCACCTTTCAATCTCTTCCACTTCCGACTCTCCCACTTCCGAAAGTTGACGGATGGTGTAAGACACGACCTGGCAAAGCTCGCAGATTCATAACGAAGAAATGAGCGATTGAGGCTCGCGTCGCGGGCCTCAATCGCTCATTTCTTCATAAAGTGTGCCAAGTCGTGTGGTGTACGACGTGAAGACCGTTATTGGGGTCATTAGCTGAGTGGATCAATATACCCTTGGAGGTTTTCAGGGTTCACCTGCTTCAAAATGCTCGTTGCCTTATTCGTTAGGTTTGGCGCACCTTTCACAACGACTAAGTACTTTCCAGATTTCAGGCGATTGCGATAGGGCAATGCATCTCCACCGCCCACCGCAAGCCCCACGCCGCCGCCAACAAAAAAGCTGCCCATGGCTCCAGCTAGTGCCCCAAACACGCCTCCTACCAGGTGATTTCCCAATGCTCCGATCGCCGGAATCAGCATATATTGCGTTGAGGCGTTGAAGGTGTATCCCGCGATAAACCCAAAGGGCACCAGCCAGAAAGACATGAGTTTGGCTTGCTTTTTGCCGGATTGACTGGGGTCAATGAAGCCAAACTCATCAGCCGTTTTATAGCCCTTCCCGAGAATGCTGATCTGCTCCATGGGCAATCCTTCTCGCTCCAGCATGGAGTATGCTTCCTCCGCCTGGATGCGGTCTTTCAATACAGCAATCACGTAGTTCATAATTCTCTCGGGCAACCATCAACCAAATAGTATCAGTTCGCCCTCTTCTCTAGCAGTTGCCAAGCGAGTTTTGCGGCTCCCACTGTCCCAGCCTGATTGCCCAATGTCGCAGGCAATAGATGCATGCCCTCGCGAGAACTGGGCAAGACACGGGTTTCAATCTCTCGCAACATCGCTGGAAAGAAAAACTCGGCACTGGCACTCACCCCGCCGCCAATCACCACTGCTTCCGGTGTCAGGATGTAGATGAGGCTGGCTAATCCCGCCCCCAAATCTCGTCCATAGTTCTGCCAAAAGGCGATCGCCCCTTCATCTCCAGCGTTTGCCTGCTCATATAATTCTTTGGGGTCGAGTCCCGTACGTCTGCGAATAGCGCTGATGCAGCAATGCTGTTCCAACGAGCCCTTATTTCCACTATTGCACGGTGGCCCATCGGGATTGAGGGTAATCAGCCCCAGCTCTCCAGCCGTGCCATGGCGACCCACAAACAGTTCTCCGTTAAGAATAATCGCGCCCCCGACACCCGTCCCGAGGGTCAGCACGATCATATTCTCAAAGTCATGGCCTGAACCTAACCAATACTCACCCATCCCAGCACAGTTGGCATCGTTGGCGATGATGGTGGGTTTCCCGGTTTTTTCCTCCAACTGCTCTGCCAGGGGAACGTCGTGCCATCCCGATAGGTTGATGGCGACACGGGCCACTCGGCCCGACGCATCGGCTGGGCCAGGGGTGCCAACCCCAATGGCTACGGCAATGCTCTCTGGGTCTAGCATCGCGATCGCCTCAACCATCTCGCTGATCACCGCATCGGCAGTGGAGGGGGTTGGTGTGGGAACGGCGATCGCCTTGATGCAGTCACCATCCTGCGTGTAGCGCCCGAGCTTAATCGTAGTGCCCCCCAAATCAATGCCAATCACCTGCTGCGAATTCATCCGTTCCTCTCCCCTGTCATCAGTCGGACAATACCATCTCTTGAGTGCAACAGCAGCGAGAACCATTCACCTCTCTGGCAAACATGCTTATTCCGCGACTTACCAGCAGTTGCAGCAGTCAGTAATTGCTTCTATTGATTTCTTCTATTGGAAGTTCTATCGCAACACTTGTCATCCTAGGTGACCTTCTTTGCCTTGAGCGTTATCATTCACACGCTATCGTTCACAAATCTTGCAAGATTGTTTTCGACACGATACGGGTTTTCTTGCGATCGGCGTCTGACAAATCTGCACCTGCTTGCAATTGGGTCGCAGAAGCTTGCAAGACGGTTGCTGCTCCCTGATCACCCATTTGCAGAGCCGTCTTCGCTGCCGATTGGAGCATCGTTGCAGCCCCTTGGCGATCGCCCTCATTCAGCTTTGTTTCCGCAATTTGGGTCTGCCGATATTTTGCCAAGGCCAGAACATGGTGCTGCACCTGATCATTGGGTTCGGCCTGATAGGATGTCAGCGCATTGGCTTCTACAGGAATCTGCTCTGAGAAGACATCTTCTTCTTTTGTTGCCGGATTGTCGAAGCGTATCTGGAGGCGGGCAATGGGATGGCGACCTTCCGCCAATTGGCCAATGTAGAGATTCGCCAAGACAACGCGGGGCGAGTCTAGCATTAGGTCTCCTAGCCGCACAATATATTGGCGACCTTCTTGCATCAGCGGCAGCTCAATGGTGTCGGGCATGACCTGAGCTACAGGCTTGAGTTCGGCCAACCGCACATTGGGCATGAAGTCCATCAGCAGATAGGCATTCGTCAGCCCAATCGACTGCACACGTTCAAATAAGCGGCTAAACGCACCGACTGCATCATCAGGCTGCTGAATGTAGGACAGGGTGCCGCCTCCCGCGTCTGCAATGCGTTCAAGGATGTCTTGATTCCACTGATCGCCAAACCCCAAACTATTGAGGGTGACGTTGTAGCTGGCGGCCAGCTCTGCCAACTTTAAGCAGCGGGTGTTGTCGCCATGTTCGTTTTCCCCATCGGTCAACAAAAAGGCTTGAGAAATCGTGTCGGTTTTCCCTTTCGCTAATTCTTCGATGCCGAGTTTCATGCCCTCATCAATATTGGTTCCGCCGCTAGCACGTAGCTTGTTGATTTCGAATTTGATATCGGCAGGATTTTCGACGACCTGATTCGGGACGATGACGTTTGCCTTGTGATCAAACGTTACGAGGGAGAGGCGATCGCCTGGAGACAGGCTGTCAATAATTTGGAGTGCTGCTTTTTTGACGGTCTCGATAGGTCTGCCATTCATCGAACCACTGTGATCCAGAATGAGGCAAAGATTCAGCGGTGCTGTTCGTCCCGATGAACCGGCGATCGCCGAAATCGAAATTGCCAGTTGACGCTGACTATTCGATTGAGCGGCATTCAAATTAGCATCATTCAAAGCAGCCTGAAGACCGACATTCATAACCATTTAACTCCTGAGGACTAAGCAACGAGTGGGCAACCTGGAAAGACACGAGACCCAACCCAACCGTAACGAAAAGTAGATAGACATACTTAAACGTAACTTCCCAAATCTTGTACCGACTGCTGCGCGGTCGGTACAAGATTTGGGGTTTTGGTTTTAATTATATTCAGTGATTTAAGTAGCTTGGCGTTATTAAACTACAAACCCAAAAACCTGGGGAGCGCCCC
>JBCCWF010000550.1:0-4374 GCA_039194035.1 Cyanobacteria bacterium P01_E01_bin.6
CCCAAATCCTGTGCTGCTCGCTCAGCGAGCAGCACAGGATTTAGAAGGGCGCGTTTAATTATGGCTATCTACTTACTTTTGTTAGTCCAATATCCTAAAGGCAACTAAGCGCAGCGTAAATTAAGTTCTACGACATTATTGTGCTTACAGTCTGGTTCAGACTGTTCTAAGAATGAGTGTCGCGAAACTTAATTTCCAGAGTACTAAGTGGGCAGCTTTATATTGTTGACCCCGCGTCAATGTATCAGAGAGGAACTTGTTTCCATCTTTATGTGACCAGAATCAACTTTATGTGACCAGAATCAACCCGTTCGCTGTTGTAGATCTGGTCACGTAGACACATGGAAAGCCTACAATTCACTGTCATATACCCAATTCGTCTGAAAATCGAAGCGCGACATTGAATATATTGGCTGACTGGAGTTTCTGAACCTGAATGACATAAAAGGTGCTAAACAGAATGCAACGCATTCTGTTTAGCACTGTTCACTAAGTTAAGAAACTCTCTTCCCAGTGTCCTTAAAAAGGGTGAAAACTAGTATGAACACTGTCATGATTGGGAATGATCTACCAAATAATCATTCGGATGATACGCCACAACATCGCTCTATCTCTCGACTAAATCAGTCACATCGAGATATCACGCAAGCGCAACAGATTATCTATCGTTATCTCTTGTCAGCAGTACAAGATAACTCTCCTGAAGACGTTCTAGAAGAATTCAAGCATTTATTCATCCATCATGTGAATACAGCGAGTTCGCAATTGTTGCCTGCGATCTATGAAATTGTTTTCGCGAACGATGAAAAAGAGTTTAGGAATACGTTGAAACGTTCTTGCTATATCTTGATTAACAACTGGGATATTAGCCGTAATCACGAGTCCATTCAAAAGCTTGTCACGCTGTTTTCTGACCCCACGATTGATAAACAAGCCCAGGCCCCAATTATTCAACGTTTGCGTAGATGGGTGAAGAGCTTTGTTCACAGCAAAGATTTTGAAGAATTACAGCTGTTTGCATCTCGATATGACCATGACGTTGAATCGCACTGGAGTAATCGATACACGTCATATCTGCTTGTACCGCAATATATTAATTTGGAGAATTCTGTCGAGCAGCGTGAAGCAGCACGAGCATTGTCAAAGAAGCTAAAAGAAAAGTTTAAGTTTGACCTAGCCTTTTATACGGTGCTGTCAGAAAGTATCAACTTTCCCAAAAAAGATGTCAAAAACCCAACATATCTTGGCGATGAAAGCCTGCGATTGATCAAAACTGTCATCGCACGGCGAGGGGTATTCAGTTATGCCAACTTAGCTAATATCTTCCGTCAACAAACCCTAAACCTAAGCTATCAGCAGTTTAAAGATAGCCTTAAACAATATTTAATTTATTCACTAGGGACGAGTGAGTTTGTCCAGAAGTTTGATAGTCACCTTGTTGAAAAACTTGCACATCTATATACAGTCCATGAAGAGAAGATTGTTGATGATGCTCTCATTTTGCGGACAGCAAAACGTGTGGTTGACTACCTAACGACAGAAGATCATGAGTCTCCAGCTCCTTTATTTCTTATGTTGTTGTCTCAAGGAAACCCGTTGACGCTGGTTACCATTCTTCTAAAAATAGTATTGATGTGTCCTTACGTTCGGACTCATTTAGAGGCACGTATTGCGGACTTGATTCGCTACTATGAAAAATATTCTGAAGAAGACTGCAAGTGGGTTGTCAGCTTCTTTGAAATTTTCAATATTACAATGACGATTCATGTCGAAAGCACCGATTTTACCTTGGTTTCGATGAACCAGCCTTCAGATGAGCCGAATGGCAAGAAGGCGCAACAATCATTGAGTCAGTATCGAATTTTTTCTCAGCGACGGTTTCTGAGTGAATTTGATGAAGATGGAACTCTAGAGATAGAAGAGAGTTCTACAGAAAAACTAAGCAATGATCCTAGGATAGATGACGTTTGAGAGCTACCTTCTGGTCATCGCGAACCCTAGCGAGATTGATAATTCACGATCCGAGCAAACCCGCCGGGTTCCAGGCTTGCGCCACCCACCAGTGCTCCATCGATTTCAGGCTGGCTCATAATCTCGTCAATATTGCCTGGTTTAACTGAACCACCATATTGAATGGGAACATCAGCATTTTTCAAACGGCTCCGAATTAATCCGATGACGCGGTTTGCTTCTTGTGCTTCACAGGTATCTCCTGTCCCAATTGCCCATATCGGCTCATAGGCGACGACTAGTCGAGATTGATTAATGTCAACTAAGCCTCTGTCTAATTGATTAATGATGTGACGTTCGGTGTCTCCTGAATCGCGCTGTTGCTTTGTTTCTCCAACACACAAAATAGGAATAAATCCACAGGCTTGTGCTGCTTTGAGCCGTAGATTAACGGTCTCGTCGGTTTCGCCAAAATATTGGCGTCTCTCACTGTGTCCGACGATGGTGTAACGAACACCAAATTCCTTGAGCATCATGCCAGAAATCTCACCTGTGTATGCTCCAGAACTTTCCCAATGAATATTTTGAGCACCTAGCTTAATGCGGCTGCCGTGTAAGCTTTTCGATAAAATTGGTAATGCCGTAAATGGGACACACAGCACCACATCTCGGTTGTCTGGTGTTTCAGCTAATTCAGTCAAAAAACCTTGCAGAAATTCCGATGATTCTGCCTGGGTTTTATGCATTTTCCAGTTTCCGGCAATGATAATGTTGCGCACAGGCGATCGCTTTTGTTGATTTATTAATAGAGAACAATGTAAGAGAGATTACACCCCGATGAGCATCCTATCGCTTAAGAGGCACTGAATCAATGGATGCCCTCTGCTTTTCTAGATGAATCGCAACTGCCGTTTCCCCAAAATCCTTTCCCCCACTTGAACTTCACGGTGACATAGCAATCGCCACAGTGCCTCACGAGAAACATATGAAGCTTTTCCCGGCAGTCGTGCTGACAACTAAAGTGTTGTTTCTGAGAAAGTATTGCACTGTTCTATCTGACCAGACTCAAAGCCAGTACGGAACCATTTGACTCTCTGTTGTGACGAGCCATGGGTAAATGAGTCAGGGGTGACGTAGCCTCTTGATTGTCTCTGAAGACGGTCATCGCCAATGGCACTAGCAGCTGTCAGTGCTTCTTCAATATCTCCGTCTTCCAAGATTTGTCGAGCTTTATCAGCGTGATGAGCCCAAATACCGGAAAAACAATCGGCCTGAAGTTCCAGTCGAACGGAGAGTTGATTGGCATCTACCTCGCTTACCTGACGCTGCATCTGACGTACTTGGTCAGAAATTCCAGTAAGGTGTTGAACGTGATGTCCTACTTCATGGGCAATGACATAAGCCTGAGCAAAATCTCCTGGTGCCTGATGTTGGATCTTTAGGTCTTCGTAGAAACTGAGGTCAATGTAGACTTTCTCATCCGCAGGGCAGTAAAAAGGACCGACAGCTGCTTGAGCAAACCCGCATGCAGATTCGACTGAGCCTGAGAATAAAACCAATGTCGGTTCGCGATAATCACCGCCTAGCTGTTGAAAGATAGGGTTCCAGGTATCTTCTGTATCAGCTAACACAACAGAAACAAAATCAGCGAGTTGATCTTCTGCTGGGGAAGAAATTCTAGGTTGTGAAGGAGTTTGTTGTTGATTGATAGAAGCACTTTGATCAAGAATGACGCTGGGGTCTCCTCCCAATAGCAGCACAATTAAAGCAAGCACAAGAACTCCAATTCCCCCACCAGCAGCAACAGTCCGGCCACCTCCTGCACCACGGCGGTCTTCGATATTGCTGCTTCTCCGACCCATTTGCCAGCGCATATAGAACTCCTTTGTACGACTGCAATGCTTTCGATAATTAGAAAGGCACAAATAAACTCACTCTAAAGACCTGGGGAGCGCCCCTGAAAGACGCCCTCCAAGTCTTTTGGCTTTTAGTTTAATAGCGCCGAGCTACTTATGTGAAACGTTTGATTGCCTGATAGCCTATGTTAATTCTTAGGACTAGGAGACAAGGATCAGTTCAAACGCCTCAAAACATTTAAGTTTTTGCATGGAGCCACAATTTCACCAAAAAAAGAAATTATCCTTCTTTTTTCGGCATCAAAGGTCTTGAGGAAGATTACAAAAGACTGAAAGGAAGACCAAAGGTCTTATATTTTTTTTACAAGAGGAAATGAGAATGCCAACAACTTTATCGCTTCTACATCCGGATTCCAATCAAATTTCTGGAATAAAGCCATTAGAGGTGACACTCATACGGCTGGATGATAGCTGTTGACATTCTCAGGTAGATGCGAACTTGTTGGGCATGACTAGGCAGAAAAAAGGTTTTCATAACCACGATTGGGTTCATGATGCTTGTCCAACC